>DASTMP010000225.1:0-1666 GCA_035714085.1 Blastocatellia bacterium | reverse complement strand
CGCTGATGACGGTTGCGCTGCTTGCCTGTTACATCCCGGCGCGGCGGGCGACGAAGGTCGATCCGATGACGGCTCTCAGAACCGAATAGATGTCAGGTATCAGGTATCAGGTATCAGGTTCCAGGTTCCAGGTTCCAGGTTCCAGGTTTCAGATAAAGAATGACGCGGCAGATTCTATCCTGACACCTGACACCTGACACCTGATACCTTCTTCGGGAGGAATTATGCAAACACTCTGGCAAGATCTGCGCTACGGCGCGCGAATGTTGTTGAAGAAGCCCGGCTTCACTTTGATCGCCGTGATTACGCTGGCGTTGGGCATCGGCGCAAACGCGGCGATCTTCAGCGTGGTCGACGCGGTGTTATTGCGCCCGCTGCCTTATCCGCACGCCGAGCGCATGGTCTATGTGCTCGAAGGACGCCTGTCAGAACCGAAGGCTGAAGATTCGTACTCGCCGCAGAACTTCACTGAAATGCGGAGCCGGAATCAGAGCTTCGACTCCTACTCTGCTTTGAGTTACGTGAGTTTCACTTTGACGGGAGATCAACAACCGGAGGCTCTCAATGGTCTTCTAGCGACCGCCGATTTCGGGCGCGTGATCGGGACGGCTCCGGCGCTAGGCCGCTTTTTCACCGCTGATGAAGACACGCCGGGCAAAGATCACGTTGCGCTGATCGGCGATGGATTGTGGAAACGGCGCTTCGGCGCAGACCCGCAAATCGTGGGGCGCAGCGTTCAACTCAACGGCGAGCCGTTCACGATTATCGGAGTCATGCCGCCCAACTTCTACTTCCCGAGTCCGAGCATCGAAGTCTGGGCGCCGCTGGCGCTCGACTCGGAGAAGTACGATCGCAGGCATGGGTTTTTGCAAGGCGTGGCGCGGCTCAAACCGGGCGTGGCGGTCGAGCAGGCGCGGGCCGACCTACGAAATATCGCCGAACAGATCAAAAAAGAGATTCCAGGGAGCGACCGGGATTTCACAATGAAAGTGGATACGGTGCGCGAGACGTTCTTCGGCAATCTCGAGCCGCTTTTGATGATCCTGCTGGGCGCGGTGGCGCTGGTATTGATGATCGCCTGCGTCAACGTAGCGAATCTGATGCTGGGACGAGCGACCGCGAGATGGAAAGAGATAGCGCTGCGCAGCGCGCTCGGCGCCTCGCGATGGAGTCTGATTCGCCTGCTGCTCGTGGAGAGCGCGCTGCTGGCCGTAATCGGAGGCGGGTTGGGATTGCTATTGGCGAGTTACGGCCTTGGCGCGCTGAGGGCGATCATTCCGGCGGCGATTTCTGCCCGTGAGAAGATCGACATTGACGGCTACGTCATCGCCTTTACATTTTTGATCTCGCTCCTTGCGGTCGCGCTCTTCGGACTGGCGCCGGCGTGGCAGGCGACGAAGACTGATTTGAATCAGGCGTTGCGCGAAAACAGTCGCTCGGCCACGGGCGCGCGGCGTCTGAAACTGATGCGCGGCGCGCTGGTCGTAGCCGAAATCTCATTGTCGCTGGTGTTGTTAGTGAGCGCCGGATTGCTGCTCGAAAGCCTCTGGAAACTGCTGAACGTCAATCCCGGCTTCAGAGCGGAAAATGTCGTGACCTGCAGGATAGACCTGCCGAGCGCCAAATATCCAGAAGACAGGCGGCAGGCCGAATTCTTTCGCCGCGC
>DASTMP010000224.1:0-11989 GCA_035714085.1 Blastocatellia bacterium | reverse complement strand
TTTTTCTTTCTGAACCCCGATACGATGGCGTGAGCGATCCGCATGATGCGGCGAGCTCATCGGAGTAATGCCTGCGAGCTATCTGTTTCGGAACCCGAGGCGGACGTCTGGGCGGTTCTCACATTGAACCCGCCGACTCGGCGTGGTCGGGTCCTGTTGCTTTCCCAAATGAAGTGTGACATCCTTTCATTTCATGTGGGAAACCCAATAGAGATATGAAGGAAACGGACGTTCGACAGGGCACCCTGGCGCTCATGGTGCTCAAAACTCTAGATGTTCTGGGGCCTCTGCATGGCTACGGGATTGCCCGGCGGATCGAGCAGATCAGCGGGGATATTCTCACCGTAAACCAGGGCACTTTGTATCCGGTGCTGCTGAGGCTGGAACAGGAAGGCTCTATCGCCTCCGAATGGGGCGTCTCCGAGAATAACCGCAGGGCTCGCTTCTATCGATTGACACGCGACGGACGCAAACGATTGCGGGCCGAGACTCAAAGCTGGGAACAGACCGCGGCTATCATTGAGCGATTCTTTGGGGTGAAAGCTGAGGATCTGAAGTGAGAACATTAGTGAGAACATTAAGGATATTTTTCAAGCGACTGAGTTCATGGGCGACAACACGGCAAGACGAAGAGCGATTGCGGGAGGAAATTGAAGAACATCTGGCTCTGCAAACTGCCGAGAATGTCCGGGCCGGCTTATCGCCCGCTGAAGCGCGACGTCAGGCTGCGCTGAAGTTCGGACCCGTGGAGGCAATGAAGGAAAGCTATCGAGCCCAGCGAGGACTCCCGTTTCTGGAAACCCTGATACAAGATACGCGCCAGGCGCTGAGACGCTTGCGAATGGCGCCGGCGTTCACTATCACGACAGTGCTGACGCTGGCGCTGGGCATTGGCGCGACCACTTCTATCTTCACTCTGGCGCATGCGGTTCTGCTCAAGTCGCTGCCGGTAGCGAAGCCTGACGAACTGTACCGCCTGGGGAAAGAAGCACGCTGCTGCTACATGGGCGGGTACAGTCAGGAGAAAGAATTCTCCCTTGTCTCCTACGAATTATATAAACACCTGCGCGACCATACGAAGGGCTTTGCCGAATTGGCGGCGTTCCCGGCAGTTCAGTTTGAGTTTGGCATCCGGCGCGCCGGCAGCTCGGAGCCGCCCAAAAGCTATCCCGGCGAGTTCGTCTCGGGCAATTACTTCAGCATGTTCGGCATCAGTGCCTATGCTGGACGCACGCTTACGTCTGACGATGATCAGGCCGGCGCTCCGCCTGTCGCGGTGATGAGCTATCGCTTATGGGAGCAAAGGTATGGATCGGATCCCTCCATCATCGGCAATGTCTTCAATCTCAATGACAGGCAATTTACTGTTGTGGGAATCACTCCACCGGGTTTCTTTGGCGACACGCTGCGCAACAATCCTCCCGATTTCTTTCTGCCGCTGAATACCGAACCGCTCCTGTCTGGCGATCTGGACGAATACGATAACCACTGGCTGGAGTTGATCGGCCGCATCCAGCCAGGCGCCAAGGCCGAATCAATAGAAGCCGAAATGCGTGTCGAGCTCAAGCAGTGGCTGCTCTCCCACTGGGGTGAGATGAGTGCGAACGAGCGCGCGAAATTTCCCGAGCAGACTCTCTTCCTCAGCCCCGGCGGCGCGGGCATCAGCGCCATGGCCGACGAATATGAACACTGGCTGCAGATCCTGATGCTGGTAACCGGATTTGCGCTGCTGATCGTCTGCGCCAACGTGGCCAACCTCATGCTCGTCCGCGGCCTGGAGCGGCGCAGGCAGATCTCCGTGAGCATGGCCCTCGGCGCGCCAGCTTCACGCATCGCGCGGCAGGCACTCACCGAAAGCCTTTTGCTGTCGTTTCTTGGTGGAGCGGCAGGTCTGGTGATCGCCTTCGCAGGCACGCGTCTTATCTTGCAGCTTGTCTTCCCGAAGGTCGGCGATCTGGCCGGCATACCGATCGACGCAGCGCCGTCGCTGCCGATACTGCTGTTCGCATTCGGCGTTTCGTCGATTGCCGGAATCGCATTCGGCATCGCTCCCGCATGGCTGGCTGCACGAGTAGACCCGATTGAAGCGCTGCGCGGGGCCAACCGCTCCACGGCCCGCGCGGGTTCGCTCCCGAGGAAATCACTCGTGGCGCTACAGGCTGCGCTCTCGCTTATATTATTATCAGCATCGGGACTGCTCACAGCCGCGCTGCACAACTTGGAGAACCAAGATTTCGGATTCGAGCAGGAGCGGCGTATCGTAGCGACGACGACTCCAATGTTCACCGTCTATCGCCTGGACCAGCTCACGCCGCTTTACCAGCGCATCCGTGATTCCCTCTCGCGCCTTCCCGGCGTTTCCGCGGTGGCTCTCTGCAAATACTCGCCGCTGAGCGGCGGCGGTTGGGGCAGTGGCATCTGGGTGGATGGGCATCCGCCTCCGGGTCCAAGAGACGACAATTCAGCCTCGCTGAATCGAGTTACCGCCGGATACTTCGAAGTGATCGGAAACCCGATCCTTCGGGGACGCGGTGTCTCCGAAGAGGACACGCCGACTGCGCGGCGCGTGGCGGTCATCAATGAGGCGTTTGCGCGGAAATTTTTCAGGAATGAAGATCCGCTCGGAAAGCACTTCGGCAGAGACGGCCTGGAGCCTGGCCACTACGAGATCATAGGGGTTGCCAAAGATGCCCTTTATTTGCCAGGGAACCTCGGCAAGCCGATTGCCCCAATGTTCTTTCTTCCTGAAGCTCAGCATGACATTCCACCGAAAGCCGGGGCGACTGAAGTCAGTCCGGGCTCGCATTTTCTGAATGACATTGTCATCGTGACCAGTCCGGGAGCCAGCCTCTCCATCGCCCAGGTTCGGCAGGCCATGGCTTCAGTCGATCCTGATCTGTCGCTCGCTTCGCTTCGGCCTTTAAAAGAGCAGGTAGCCGGACAGTTTAGGCAACAACGACTGATCGCGCGACTCACTTCATTCTTCGGGGTCCTTTCGCTTGTCTTAGCTTCCATCGGGCTGTATGGAGTTACTGCCTATAATGCCGGCCGCCGCGTCAGCGAGATCGGCGTGCGTGTGGCGTTGGGCGCTACTCGCGGCCATGTTGTTCGGCTGATACTACGAGACGCATTCAGGCTGATTGTCATAGGACTATTGATTGGCTTGCCGGTGACATTTGCCGCAGGCCGATTTCTGGGCAATCAACTTTACGGCATAAATCCATACAATCCCATGGTGACGCTGGCAGCCGTCCTGGCGCTCGGATTGGCGACGCTGATCGCATCGTTTGTCCCAGCCTTTCGAGCGAGTTTGATTTCCCCGCTAGAGGCGTTGCGGGCCGAGTAAAGCGGACCGTGGTTGCATGACGCATTCAACGCTACTGCATTTTGTCATTGAAGATGGCGTATCGTCCGAAGAGTCGACAAAAGTAGCGGAATTCATAGAGGAGAACCTTGGTATGTCAGTTTTCAGCAACCCCGCCTCCAGGTCCGCCGAGCAGGCCTCGGCCTATACGGCCGCAGTGCTGGAACTGCTCGGCGCGCGAAATCCTGTAGAAGCGCTTCAAGACACAGCCTCTGCTCTTGAACAGATTCGACAGGGACTATCCATGGAGCAGATCACGCAACCTGAGGCCCCCGGAAAATGGTCGATCCGGCACGTCCTGCAGCACCTGGCCGACTCGGAACTCGTCTGGGGTTATCGACTTCGCATGGTGTTGGCGCATGACCGCCCTCCATTGACCGGCTACGACCAGGACCTGTGGGCCGAGCGGCTTGGATACGACGAAGCTGACGCCGATCAAGCGTTGGAGGATTTCGGCGCGCTTCGTCTGGCGAACCTGCGGCTGTTGGCGCGCGCGTCGGATGAAGACCTCAAGCGCGTGGGGGTTCACGCCGAGCGTGGCGCCGAAAGCGTCGAGCATATGATTCGACTGTATGCTGGGCATGACCTCTTGCATCTGGAACAACTCGCTCGGATTCGGCGGGCTGTGACGCAATCGGCATAGACTATCCGTGTAACAGGCTGCTGGGCCGGCGATCAGTGCGGGGAAAACCACCTTCGCAAATATCTTGGGAAATCTATCGGGACGGTGAAATAATGAATCACTTGTTCAGAATGATAGGGCTTGAGTGCAAATTTGCGTAACCTGACTCGAAAATTTTTGCTGTTGTTCGGCTGCTGTCTGGTCGTCAGTCTCTTCTTTTCCACCCGCATCTATTTCAGCCAAACCGGCATGGGGGGGCCTGCCGACTCCTATCTCGACGCGGTCCGGCAAGCAATGCCGCAGTGGTTTACCTGGGGCGCGCTTTCGCTAGTCATCATTCGAATCGACCGGTGGATAGCTCCGGGAAGGTCCTTATTTCAGCGGTTGTTGCTGCATCTGCCGTTAAGCTTTCTAGTCACCGCCGCGTTTTTTCTCATTGGCATCCCGATGGGCGCCCTCTTGAACGGCAGATTTTCTGCCGGAAACACGAGCGACCGGATGCTCGCTTACGCGAATCTCAAACAGTTCTTTGGCGGCGCGTTTCAGTGGAATTATTTGATCTACTGGTTGATCGCGGGCGGCTGGCTGGCATGGGGCTACAATCGCGAATCGCAGGACCGAAAATTGCAAGCGGCGCAGCTTGAATTGAAGACGGCGCAATTGGAACAGCGGCTGACCGAAGCGAGCCTGCTCAATCTGAAAACGCAGCTTCATCCGCACTTTCTTTTCAACGCGCTCAACACGATTTCAGCCTTCGTCGAAAAAGACCCGCGCGGCGCGCGGCAGATGATCGAACATCTCGGCGACCTGCTGCGTTTTTCGCTCGAACATTCCGAAGATCAGGAAACGACGCTCGCGGCGGAACTGGCAGTACTTGACCATTATCTGGCGATTCAGCGCGTGCGGTTTGAGGATCATTTACAGTTACGAATGGAGATTGCGCCGGACACTTTGCCGGCGATGGCGCCGAGTTTGATCCTGCAACCCCTGGTTGAAAACGCGATTCGGCATAGCGTCGCGCAGCAGACCACGCCGGTTTCCGTGACAATTCTCGCCGCCAGGGATGATGGACAATTACATTTGCAAGTCAGGGATGACGGTCCCGGCTTGCCTGCGGGTTGGCAATGGGGCGCGCACGCCGGCGTCGGATTGACCAATACCAAACAGCGGCTCGAACAGCTTTATCCGGCGGCGCATCAATTGACCGTGAGCAATGCCGAAGGCGGCGGCGTCACGGTCGAGATCATCCTGCCGTTTCGCACGAACGGCGCTGAGTCATAGGAAGACGGGCATGGAAAAGATCCGAGCGATCATCGTTGATGATGAAAAACCCGCGCGCCGCCGTTTGCGCGAGTTGCTGGAAAAACAGTCTGAGATTGCCATTGTAGCGGAGTGCTCGAACGGCGCCGAAGCGGTACGGAAAATCCGCGCCCTGCAACCTGATCTGTTATTGCTGGATATCCAGATGCCGGGTCTCGATGGCTTTGGCGTCGTCGAGGAAATCGGCGCGGCGCAAATGCCCGCCACCATCTTCGTGACGGCTTATGATCAGTATGCGCTGAAGGCGTTCGAGGTCAGCGCCCTCGATTATCTTTTGAAGCCTTTCAGCGATGAACGTTTTGAGCGCAGCCTGGCGCGCGTTTTGTCGTTCGTGCGCACGCAGCAGCGAGAAGAATTGAGTCGTCGGATCCTCTCATTGCTGGATCAAATCCAGCCTAAACAGCCGAACAATACCAACGCTCCGCTCGACTGCCTGATGATCAAAAATGGCGGGCGCGTCTTTTTTTTGCGCGTGGAAGAAATTGATTGGATCGAAGCCGCGGGCGTCTATGTTCAAGTCCACACCGCCGGCAAAACCTGGCTGCATCGCATTTCGCTCAGCGAACTTGAAGCGAAATTGGACGCCAGGCGGTTCTCGCGCATTCACCGTTCGACAATCGTCAACTTGAGCAGAATCAGAGAGCTTCGCCCGCATTCGCACGGAGACTTTGTGGTTGCGCTACACGACGGCGCGGAACTGAAACTCAGCCGCAGTTATCGCCAAAAAGTCGAAGCCAGTCTCGGTCAATCTCTGTAAGTCTGGCGCCGTAAGTCCCGCCGTTTAGCGCCGCTCTTTCCGCCATTCGCAACAGCATTGCGCGTCTTGCCACAAAATGATTGCGGCGATTTCTACCAGCCTGTCAAATGCGGCCTCACTACCAATTTCAACGGGAGGAAAAGTTATGGGATTTTTGACGATTCGGCTCAGACATTTCCTACGGATGCGGCAAATTTCGACGGCGATCCTGGTCGCCCTGGTCGCTATAGCCGCCTTCACATCATTCACATCTGTCCCCTCTGGCGCCTCCAGGCGTTCGGCTGCCGGCGATCCGAAGAAGGCGGGGGCTGGGATGGAAAACAAGCTCGTTGGCACATGGAAAATGGTCAAGGCAAGGTATGGGGGCAAGGAGGCCAATATTGGAACGGAGTTCAAGCACGTCACCCAGGCCCATTTCATGCTTGCCGCCATTGACAAAGATGGCACGGTCCGCGCGGCGATCGGCGGGCCCTACACCCTGAAGGGGGATCAGTACGTAGAGATGCCCGAGTACGGCCTCAGCGAAGTCTTCACGAACATCAAAGGGAAGCCGCAGGTGTTTCAGTGCAAAGTGGAGGGCGACAAGTGGTATCACAACGGAACGGTGAGTAGCGGGCTGACCATCGAAGAGGTGTGGGAGCGGGTGGAGCCGAAATAGCGCGCCGAACATCCGCTGCGCCTGACCCAGCCCTCAGGCAGGCTTTTCAAGATTCATAGTGGGCAATCAAACCTGGCTGAAGGAGGCGCCCCACGATATGTGGAGTTTGAGGTTTATCGAGACGCTGATTCATGATCTGCGCTACGGCGCGCGAACGTTATTGAAGCAGCCCGGCTTCACGCTGATTGCCGTGCTGACGCTGGCGTTGGGCATCGGCTCGGCAACAACCATCTTCAGCGCGGTCTGGAACATTTTGCTGGATCCGTTCCCCTACAAGGACGCGCATCGCATAGTCAACGTTCAGATCCGCGATACGAGCAGCAGCCGTCCGGGCGGGCGCACATTCTTCCAGACGCCGGAATTCCTCGATTACCAGGAACAGAACCGCGTGTTCGAAGAGGTCTACGGCAGCTCATTCGTTGATGTGCTCTACCATAGCGGCGATGGAATGGAGCAGTTCAACGGCGCCTATGTCACGCCAAACACGTTCAGCCTCCTGGGCGTGCCTGCGCAACTTGGTCGCGGCATCTTGCCGGACGACGTCAAACCGGGCGCGCCCCCTGTCTTCGCGATGGCCTACAAACTGTGGGCCAGGCGGTTCAACCTTGATCCGACCATACTGGGCAAGACTTTCACGCTAAACGGGACGCCGACGACGCTGGTCGGGATCATGCCGCGGCGCTTCACCATTTTGGGCGCGGACGTCTGGATTGGCCGGGCGATGGAGCGCGGCGACCCGAGCGCCAACCGTGATTTCTGGTTTTTCCGGCCGAAGCTGAAGCCTGGCGTCACCATCGAGCAGGCGCAAGCCGATATGGAGCTGATCGCGCGGCGGCTGGCGCAGGTTTATCCCGATAACTATCCCGAGAACTTCAGCGTCAAGGTCGTCAGTTGGGTCGACAACCTGGTAGGGCCATTTCGCATGACGCTCTATACAATCGCCGCCGCCGTCGGCATGTTGCTGCTGATCGCGTGCAGCAACGTGGCGAACATGTTGCTGGCGCGCGCCACGGCGCGGGAGAAAGAGATGGCGATCCGCTCCGCGCTGGGCGCCAGCCGGATGCGACTGGTCGGCCAATTGCTGACCGAGAGTATGCTGCTCGCGCTCGGCGGAGCGATCGCAGGCTGTTTCTTCTCTTACGCCGGCATCAAGGGCCTGGTGATAGTGATGCCCGATACCCTCACCATCCCGGATGAAGTCCAGATCCGGTTAAACCTCCCCGCCCTGCTCTTCAGTTTGGCGACGGCAGTCAGCTCAGCCGCTCTCTTCGGCCTGGCGCCTGCGCTGCAAACGGTCAGAAAGGACCTCGTCGATCCGCTGAAAGGCGCAAGCCTTGGCGCCGGCGGCGGCTTCCGGCGGGGACGTCTACGAAGCGCGCTGGTGGTGTTTGAAGTGGCGCTGTCGCTTGTGTTGCTGTCGGGCGCGGGGCTGCTGATGCGCAGTTTCGTCAAGTTGCAGCAAATGGACCTGGGCTTCAATCCGGAGAACATCCTGTTTGCGCGCCTGCCTTTCCCGAAAGGCCAATACACGATGGCCGCCGAAAAACAACGGTTCTTCGAGCAACTATTGCCACGGCTGCGCGCGCTGCCCGGCGTAGTGGCGGCGACAGAGACGACTACGCTCCCGCCGTTCGGCGGCATCGGCAGCGAAATAGACATCGTCGGCAAGACGCACACCGAGAAATGGCGAGCGATTTTCCAACTCTGCAGCGAGGGATATTTCCCGACGCTGCAACTGCGGACGATACTCGGCGCCGCGCTCTCGGAAACAGAAGTACACGGCGCGCGCAAAGTCGTCGTCGTGAACCAGGCGTTCGTAAACAAGTTCCTCGGCAATGAACATCCGATCGGGCAAACGGTCAAAATCAATATGCTGGAGAGCATGCCCGATTCTCCGGTCAAAGACCCGTTCTTCGAAATCATCGGTGTGATCTCGGACGCGAAGAATCAGGGAATCCAGGAGCCCCCGATGCCGGAAATATTCGTGCCCTATACGATCACCGGCGCGTTTTATCGGAGCATTATGGTCAGGACTTCGACGCCGCCGCTTTCGCTGCTCGACGACGTGCGGCGGGAAATCCGGGCCTTGGACCCCAATATTGCGTTGACAGGGACCGGCAGTTTGGAAGATTTCCTGAAGCAGTTCAGCTACGCCGAGCCACGTTTCGGTCTGGTTCTGATGGGAGTCTTTGCAAGTGTAGGATTGTCGCTAGTGGCGCTGGGAGTATTCAGTGTGATCGCCTATACAGTTGCGCGGCGGACACACGAGATCGGCGTTCGGATGGCGCTGGGCGCCGGGACCGCTGATGTGGTGTGGATGGTATTGCGTCGTGGCTTGCAGTTGGTCGGGCTGGGCATTGGCGTAGGATTGCTGGCGAGTTTCATCGTAACGCGGGTGATCGCCAATCAGCTTTGGGGAGTGTCGCCGCGCGATCCGTTGACGCTGGCCGCGGCGGTGGCCGTGGTGGCGCTGGCCGGATTGGCGGCGTGTTATTTCCCGGCGCGGCGGGCGACGAGAGTTGATCCGCTGGTAGCGCTAAGAGTCGAGTGAGGGCGCGCCAACACAACCCGCTGATATAAGCCGGCTGAGAAGGGAATTTCGTAGTCGGCTTTTTTGCTGTGCGTCGAAGTTGCAGAGGCTCTGAAGTTAACTGCGGTTTAAATTCAGACCTTAAGTTTTCCTGTTAGGCGGCCTGTCACCCACTTCCCGCCGGTAGCTCAACGCCTCTCGGCGGGACAGGAAGGGCAGGCCGAATTTTCGAGAGACCTTGAGTTTTCCGCGTTTTACGAGATCGCTGATCGCCGCGCGCAACGACTTCACCGCCCGCTTTCAACTGCTTTTGAAGGTTTGCAAAATCCATAATTGATTTGTCCTCTTACAGGTTGAAGCCTCCAGCAGTGAATGCGGGGAAGCCGGTTATTGGTTTAGCGCTCCACAGCGAAGCGCTTTCGAGTTGGGATTTCTTCTGACCTAGACGGAATAAAATTTGTGAATTGGGAACTTTCTGATTTCTTCAAGACCATTGAAAGAAACACACGAGAAGCAGTAAGTGAACCAGTTTAGAATGAACTTCCATTTCAAAAGCTGAGAATATCTAGTTCCCAGCTTTTCTTTTCTCTCACGCTTTACTAACCAGTCAGACCCAGACACACGAAAATGTTCGATTGAATGGAACTTTTCGTCTCGGATAAGGTCATTCGAGTTGAGAGAGCGTAAGATTCTGAGCATTCGACCTTCTAGAATATGCACTCCCTATAAAGCTGGGGACTTGTCCCCAGCTTTTCTTGAGTTCCTTTCGTCGCAACCGCAGGCCAGACCGGCATCTCTTCTACGGGGGTTATTTGAGATTTCTGGTCTGGTCTGTCTTTGCGATGTTAGTGTGGTAAGACGATTCTTGTGGTGTGGCGCTATTAGACGAAATAATTGGGTTTGAAAGAGGATTAGATAGGGATTCAGGTGTATACTTGAAGTAAGAGAGTTGTGGAGAACTCTGATCAGGACGCTGATCGGGGAAACTCGCGACTCTCTTTTTTATTTGAAGTCCCGCAATAACACTACATCGATCGTCGCGGTATGGCGCTCATAGGCCAGCCACAGGCCATCGCGCGACCAGTCAATGGTTAGCAACTGTCCGGCATTGAAATAGGTCAATTGTCGAGGCGGCGCGCCGCTTAGAGGTTGTAGCCAGAATTTCGATACGCCTTTTTCGTTGACAATATAATCTAGGGCTTGCCCATCAGGCGTCCAGTCGTGTTTCAGAATTGATGCTGAGGTGAGAGGCAGTCACGAAGCTGATATTCTTCGTGTCCTTGCGTCGACGCGTCGCATTTGCTTCTTATCTATACCGCGTCGTCGCAAGGACACAGTTCTCTAACACCTCGGTCGGTTGCGGCTCCTGGATGGGCAGGTCTTTAGTCTCCGAAGCAGACAATCATGCGACCTATATGGCTGCAATCTTGGCAATGCGGATCGTTCATGGCGACGGCGGTGTTTGTGGCGCGCTGGAAATGAGCCCCCGTTCCCGCCATACGCTGACAATCACTTCCGAAGTTTAATCCATGACCAACTCCATGATCTGATCAACATTGTTCAATGGGAGAGCTTTCATGACCAGAGGCATTTTCATTCTGGCAAGCGCAATCGTCATTGCGATAGTTTTGTTCATTTCAGGTCGTCCGGCTCTGGGGCAAAGTCCTCAGGCGTCGGATGCGTTTGTCGAAGACGTGGAGATTCGTGGCAATCGCCGCATCCCGCGCGAATCGGTTCTTTATTACATCCAGAGCAAACCGCAGGATCGTTTTGACATAAACCTGGCGCAGCGCGATCTGCAGTCCATCATTCAGATGGGGCTGTTCGATCCGCTCTATACCAAGCTTTTCGTCGAAGACGGCAATCGCGGCGGCAAGATCATCATATTCCAGGTCAAGGAATACCCGATCATCCGCGCCATCTCGTATCCCGGCATGAAATCCGCCAGCGAGAGCGAGGTCCTGGAGAAATTCAAAGAGAAGCACATCCAGATCGGCAAGGAAAATACATTCGACCCCGCGAAAGCCAACGGCGCCCGTCTGATCATCAGGGAACTGCTGGCCGAAAAAGGGCATCCCGACGCCGAGGTCTCGGTCGAGGTGGAGGAGATTTCGGCCACCACGGTGGCTTTGGTCTTCAATGTCGATGAAGGCAAGCGAGTCCGCGTCAAGGAGATCGAATTCGTAGGCGCGCGCGACGGGTTCTCGCAGGGCCGATTGCGCGGCGCGATGAAGTTGGTCAAGGAGGCGGGATTATTCTCGAACTTCTCGTCGAAAGACATCTACTTCAAAGACAAGCTGGCGGACGACATCGAGCGCGTGCGCTACTTCCTCGGGACGAAAGGCTATCTGCAGGCCAAGCTCGGCGAGCCGACAGTCGCGGAGGCGGGCAAGGTCTCGGCCGGACTGCCGCTCCCCTTGTTCCGCAAATCCGGCCCGGGGCTGAAGATCAGTGTCCCGATAGAGGTCGGACGCCGCTACAAGATTTCCAAGGTCGAAGAGAAGGGCGTGGTCCTCTTCCAGCCGGGCATCATCACGGCCATCTCCGGCATGAAGAAGGGCGATTGGGTGGACTCCAAGAAGATCTCGGAGAACGTTTACAAAGGGATCAAGGATTATTACGGCCAGTTCGGCTACATCCAGGCCGAGGTCAGTTTCATCCCGAAGTTCATCGACAGGACGCCGGAGGAAGGAGACGTAGAGATCACGCTCGAAATGGACGAGGGGCGACAGTTCACG
>DASTMP010000223.1:0-1581 GCA_035714085.1 Blastocatellia bacterium | reverse complement strand
TGGAGTGGCCCCCAAAATTGAGACAACCAGTTAAGGCTCAAATTTCATTGAATGGAGAAGAGAGCCATGAGTCTGTCTCGAAGGAAGTTCACGAAAGAGTTTAAATTGGCGGCGGTGCGCCGCTTGGAAACGGGCGCCTCGGCGGCCGCAGTGGCGCGTGCCTGCGAGGTCAACCCTAATATCCTCCACCGTTGGCGGCGGGAATTCCGCGACGGGGTGGATCGGAGCTTTCCCGGATTGGGGAAGAAGAAAGCCGAGGAGAGCCGGGTCGCCGAACTGGAACGCAAGATCGGCCAGCAGACGCTGGAGATCGATTTTTTAAAAACTGTCTTGCGGCGAGCCGAAGAGGCGCGGATGCTGCAAGCGCTGCCACAGACCGCGCCATCTTCGAGGAAATCGCGAAGCAAGCCGGCCAGGAAGGGGCATTGAGCGTGGCGCGAATGTGCAAGCTGGCCGGCGTCAGCCGGGCGGGACTGTACCGCTGTCGAGGCGCTCCCAAAACCGAGGACCGCGACCTGGAGTTGCGGGACGAGATCCAGAAGATCGCTCTGGGAATGCCCGCCTATGGCCGGCGTCGAATCACGGCGGAGTTGCGGCGACGCGGATGGAAGGCGAATCACAAGCACGTTCATCGCCTCATGCGCGAGGACAATTTGCTGTGCTTGCGCCACCGGCGCTTCGTTCTCACGACCGATTCCAAGCACCCGTATCCGGTGTACCCGAACCTGGCCGCCAAACTGGAAGTGACCGGCGTTAACCAACTCTGGGTCGCGGATATCACGTATATTCGGCTGGAGACGGAGTTCGTTTACCTGGCCGTGATTCTGGATGCGTTCTCGCGCCGGGTGGTGGGATGGGCGCTGAATCGCACGCTGGAGGCGGTTCTGGTACTCACCGCGTTAAAGCGGGCGCTGCGACAGCGCCAGCCCGGCGCGGGACTGGTGCATCACTCCGATCGCGGGGTGCAATACGCCTGTGGCGAGTATACGGAGCTGTTGAAGGCGCATGGCGTCACCATCAGCATGAGCCGGAAGGGAAATCCGTACGATAACGCCGCCTGCGAGTCGTTCATGAAGACCTTGAAATACGAGGAGGTGTATCGGCAAGACTATCGCGATTTGAAGGAAGCCAGCCGCTTGATCGCGCGGTTTCTGGATCAAGTCTACAACCAGCAGCGGTTGCACTCCGCGCTCGGCTATCGCCCTCCCGTCGAGTTTGAGCAAACGTGTGCCGCGCGGCTCCAATAAGGAAAGGATCTTTTCTTAAATGCGTTTGCTGAGGCATCCCGGAATCTATCGGTCCGATAGGGCACGTCAAAACCATCCTAGGGTTGTGGCGTTGTGGTGCCTTGCGACGACCAGCCCGGAAGCTAACGGCAGGGCGCGGCTCGACGCCGCGCCCCTCCCATCGTCCGCGATGAGTTCCGGCCGGCTATTCCTCGATCGGGTTGCTCGCCAGCAGAGCCCGTCTCCGCTTCGCCGACGCCCCAGAGTAAAACTATTGCTGAATCGAAGGAAAGGATTTATCATCGAACGGTAACCAGTGTCTTAACTGGTTGTCTCACATCAGGGGGCCACCCCA
>DASTMP010000222.1:0-23079 GCA_035714085.1 Blastocatellia bacterium | reverse complement strand
AGGGGAAGAATCTGTATTGGTAAGCCTTTTGGACTATCACGAAGGTATTTTACATTATGTTAGTGGACGTTGTACGCGATATTAATCGTGGGCGAAGCGCCCACGATGCCAAATTCATCTCCATCCAAGCCTTCGGCTATGTATGGAGTATTCTTTGGCGGATTTTGATAAAGAACTTCGAGACTCTGTTTTTATGTTCCTCTCCTAGATTTTTCTGTCGGAAAGATCGAGTTGAGACGCGCGAATACTTCCAGAGTCTCCTCCGGCGCGTTGCGCTCGCACTCAAAGACGATGGCCTTCAGATTTTTCGCGCGCGGGACGGCGTATTCGAGAATCTCCCAGGTCGCCGGCAGCGGTTCGGGCGAGTGATTGTCTTCGATGTAGGGGTAGCCGTCGATCTCGGCATAAGCGCCGCCTGCGACGTGCATCTCGACGACGCGGTCCAGTGGATAGTTGTCGAGCGCGGCCAGCGGCGGGAGTTTTTTGGTCTGTTGGAAGATCGCCAGGTGGGCGCAATCGAGCAGGAGACCGCAATCGGCCCGCTCGGCGACCATCGCGAAGTATTCGAGGATGTGCAAATCGCCCAGATAGATCACCGCTGGCGGATTTTCCGGCAGGCAAAACATCCTGGTCTCGGCTTCGATTTGAACGATGCTCTCGGCTGTTTCGCGCGCCGACTCACGGCTGAGGATGGGAGGCATGAGCATCCCGTGCCCGCGCTCGCGCAAACCAAAGTGCCACCGGCCCGCGTCTCCGCACAGCCACGAAGCGTTGATCTCGTCGGCAAGCTCTTTGGTCCGTGTGAGCCAGCGCTGGTCGAGGTCGAGCCGCTCTTCAAGGTTGATGTCGAGGAAGTGATAGGTCGCCGGCAACCCGGCCGCCGCCCACCGGCGGGCGCCGTCGTCAAGGCCGCGTTCGAGGTCGGCGCCGTACTCGTAGAAGTGAATGAGCTCCGGATAACGCTCTTTCATCCAGCAAGCGTCAATGCCTTTGGCGGCGATGTCGAATTCACCAGAAAGCCCGACTCCCAACCGGGGCAACCGCTCTACTCTTTGCGCAAATGTCGTCATATTGGTTTAGACGCGCAAACCACGAAGAAACGAAGAACACGAAGAAAACCAGAAAAGATCGGCTCCAAAACTCCCTTCGTGCTCTTCGTTTCTTCGTGGTTTGTACCAATCTTATCTCGACAAAGGGGCGACCCAGTTCTCGTACACCATCCTGGCCGCGATCTTCGCCAGCTTCCACATCTTGTCCCATTGGATTTCGTGATTCTCGCCGTAGAGCAATTTCTTGATCAACAGGTCGCGGAATTGACGTCCCTCGCGTTTGAGCATGAATTCTTTGGCGTAAGGCTTGGCCACGTCGAAGAAGCTGAAGTTCGGGTCGAGCGTCAGGCCGATGCCTTCGAGCGTCATGATCGCCCGCATCACGTAGGTGAAATTCGCGGGGATCCTGAACGGGTATTCGTAGACCACGTCGGCCAGCTCGTAGGTCAACTCCCTGAAGCGGACTTCGCCCAGCTTCAGGTTCAGATAATCCGAGAAGAGCTTTTCGACCACGAGGGTTATAGAGTCACGGTTCACGGTCTCGGAAAGAAAATTGAGGTTGATCATGTCCTGAGTCAACCCTTTCACATCGCGTTCGACGATGTGGAAGAAGGCGTCGATCATCAGGCTCTGCATCCGCGGCGTGATGCGCCCGACCATCCCGAAATCGAAGAAGGCCAGCCGCCCGTCATTCATCACCCGCAAGTTCCCCGGGTGCGGATCGGCATGGAAGAAGCCGTCTTCGAGAAGCTGTTTGAGGTACGTCCGCGCAATCAGCTTGACCACGCCCGGCGGATTTACGCCGCGCTCGGTCAACGTCTGAATGTCCAGGACTTTGGTTCCTTCTATGAACTCCATTGTCAGCACCCGCGGGCTGACATGCGACCAGTGGATCACCGGCACATAGACCTCGCGCCAGCCTTTGAAATGATCACGGAAGGTTTCGGCGTTATGGCCTTCCTGAACGTAATCCATCTCCTCGAAGATCGTCGCGGCGAATTCATTCAGCGTCCCTTCCCAATCGACTCCGCGCACGAGTTTCGGGAAGCGGCCCATAAAGCGCGCGATGCCGCGCAGCACAGCCAGATCGAAATTGATTATGTCTTCGAGACGGGGGCGCTGAACCTTGACCGCCACGGTCTCGCCCGAATGCAACCGCGCGCGATAGACTTGTCCGAGCGACGCGGCGGCTACCGGCTGTGAATCGATTTCGGCGTAGAGTTCATCAACCGGCGACCCCAATTCGCGCTCGATGATCCGCATCGCTTCGTCGTGCGCGAACGGAGGCACGCTGTCCTGCAGCTTGCTCAGTTCTTTGACGTAGGCCAGCGGGAGCAGGTCGGCGCGCGTCGAAACCGACTGGCCGATCTTGATGAAGGTCGGGCCGAGTTTCAGCAATTGCCGGCTGATCCATTGGGCCTGCCATTGCAGATGCCGCTCTTCCGATTCGTCTTTTTTGCCGATGAACCAGCCGCGGTGATAAACAAAAACAAAAAGTTGATAGATCGCGAATGTAAAGATGATGTGAAAAGCGCGAAACCAGCCGCGAACGCCGTGGCCTTTGATCGGTTCCTGCGCGTTGTAATGCGCGATATTGGCCGCAGGCGCGTCCTCGATCAATCGCGCGCCGTCGCCCTCGGAGAGCGTCCGATCGTCGGGCTGGCCGTCGGTTTGAATCTGTTGAGGGATTATTGACATTTCCATTTCTTTAATTCGAGCCCAATAAATATGGACGAGCAACATCCTATCATGCGATTGATAAGACATATACGACCTACAACCCCTTATACGACTCAGTGAAAGTCCAGGTTGCGAGCGGCGATCCGGGAATTGAAGTAGCGAATAGCTCGCTCCCGATCGCGCGTGATCTGCGCGCGAAGCTCATCTATCCCGGAGAACTTCTTCTCGCCTCGCAGCCGGTGCAGAATGCGCACGCGAATCGTCCGTCCATAGAGGTCCTCGTCGAAATCGATCAGGTGCGCCTCGACTTTGGATTCGGCCTCGGCGCCGAGAGTCGGGCGTTTGCCGATGTTCGTCACGCTGCGCCGCCAGACGCCGTCGACCAGGGCCAGTGTGACATATACCCCGTCGGCCGGAAGCACCCGGTTTTGAAGCTCCAGGTTGGCCGTGGGAAATAGAAATTTGCGCCCGATCCCGCGCCCCTGCGTGACCACTCCTTCGATGCCATACGGCCGTCCGAGCATGCGGCGCGCAAGATTAACGCGGCCGGCCTTGAGCAACATTCGGATCATGGTCGAACTGATGCGCCGCCCGCGCAGTTGCACTTCGGGGACTTCGGCGGCGTAAAACCCGAATTGATGGCTGATCCATTTCAGCATCTCAATGTTGCCGCGCCGCTCGTGGCCGAAGGCGAACCCCTTGCCCAGATAGACTTCACGCGCCTGCAACGCGTCAACGATGTAGCGTTGAATAAAATCCTCGGCGAACATCGCCGCCAACTCCTGATTGAATTCGAGCACGACGACCTGCTCGATGCCGAGTAATCTCAACCCCTCCATCTTCTGATTGAAGGTTTGCAGCAATGGCGGCGCGGTCTCGGGTTTGAGCAGCTGTCGCGGGTGCGGATCGAAAGTAATCAACGTCGGAGTCGCGCCGATGAGCGCCGCTCGCTCCACGACGGTTCGGACAATCGCGCGGTGGCCTAAATGCAAACCGTCGAAGACTCCAAGCGTCAAGACAGTGGGGCGTTGGATTTCGGCATGTTCTATCCCTGCAAAGATTTTCATTGGTGGTGAATCTTTAACTGCGCCTTCTCATCGCCCCTTCTTATCAGGAAGCCACTGCGCCGTATTCACAATCTCATCTATTTTGTTCTCCAGCTCAGTGAGCTCTTTGGGCACTTTAGGCCCTCTACATCCGTGGTAGTGATTGATCGTCTTTGATTTCCCATTAATCCTGATAGAGGTGAAAGCCGACGGGTTATCAGTCCAAAGTTCATCGCACACTCGGCGATTATCCGAATAGTTATCTTCCAAAGAAAAGAATTTCACTCTGTCAAATTCCGCCATCAATTGTTTGAGCCGATCATTGGAAATGGCGCTTTTTATCGTCGCCCCTTCTTTCTTAACAAAACGACCCCCTTTAAACACAACCGCTCCGTCTGCGGTGATCGTCAGTTTGTAATCAGGGCAAGTTCCAAAACACACAGTCCTTTCAAGAGTGATCATCAAATCCTGGGGAATGTCCTGAGGATTTGCGGTCTGGCCCGAATAACTGGCGCCGAGACAGGCTGCGGATGGCCCTAAAAGGGCCATCGAAAAGCCAAGAAGTATGTGAAGTAACATTTTCGTACTCGCCTCCAATTGCGCTCAAAGTTCGATACATAGCCCATCGTAAGCAAGCTCGACGTTCTCAGGCAAACGCTGGTTCGCGGCGCCGTGTTTGATGTCATGTCCGATGTGAGTCAGGAGCGCGCGGCGAGGCTTCAGTTCGGCGATGTAGGCCAGCGACTGCTCGACGTGCAGATGCGTCGGGTGGGGTTTGTAACGCAGCGCGTCGATTACCAACAAATCGAGGCCACGCAGCTTCTCCAGCGACTCGTCGGAAATCAGGTTGCAATCGGTGATGAACGCGGCTTGCGCGCGGGCTTCTCCGAAGGGGCCGAAGCGAAAGCCGGTGACTTCGCCTTTGCCGTGAATGACCGGGACCGGCGTGATTCGCAGTCCGCAGGTTTCAAATTCCCCTTCGATCACATGCGGAACGAGTTGCGGCAGACCTCCGCCGATGTGTTCGCGCTCAAAAATGTAAGAGAAGATGCGCCGCAAACCCCGCCATGTGCCCTCGCTCGCGAAAACGGGGATTGGGCCATGCCGGAAATTGATCGGGCGAATGTCGTCGAGGCCAAAGACGTGGTCGGCGTGGCAGTGCGTGATCAACAGCGCGTCGAGCCGGTCGATTTTTTCGCGCAGCGCCTGCTGGCGAAAATCAGCCGAAACATCAATGACCATGCGACGCTCGCCGTCATCGACCATCATTTCGACCATCAGGCCGGTCCGCAGACGTTTGTCGCGCGGATCATCCGACCGGCAAACTTCACAACCGCATCCGATCATCGGCACGCCGACCGACGTCCCTGTTCCGAGAAAAGTGATTCGCATAAGGAGTGGGGAATAGGGAATAGGAAATAGGGAATGGGGAGTGGGGAGTGGGGAGTGGGGAGTGGGGAGAAGCGATCCGCTCACAGGCCGCTTCCCCATGCCCTACTCCCCATTCCCTATTCCCTAATTACCGCCTCATCGAGACGTATTGCATTTTCAGGTCGGAGAGCAGATCGTCGAAGAACTTCTCTTCGCCGCCCGTGAGGTTGCCTTTGGTCTTTTCACGCAACATCACCAGCATATCAATTGATTCTTTCGCGGCCGTCATATCGACCTGACGGCGTCCGGTGGCGGGATGTTCCACCAGTCCCAGGTAAATGAAGGCGGACGAGGCGATGCCCATCAGGAATTCATTGAACATAGTGCGTTCAGGTTCCACATCCTCCAGTTGGGGCGGCTCGGGCTGGAGTTCGGGCGCGGCGGCCGCGGCGAATTGCCGTTGGGATTGCGCCGAACCTGCGCTGACGGTGGGCTGGGGTTCGGGCGTCTGCGCTGGCGCAGCCTCTTCGATCAACGCGTCCTCACGCAATGTGCCGTCAGCGTTGAATAAACGGCGGTCGGTTACCTTGAAACTGCCCTGGTTCTCTTCGGCCATAGTTAAATCTTGCTCCTTCAAAAAGACGATCTAAAGTTATTGATAAGACAAGATATTAGCATTCCGGGCTGAGGATTGTCAGTTGATTAGCGGTGGTTGGCGCCTGAGTGATTGGTGGTTGGTGATTTATCCCAGACGCCGATCACCGACCATTCATCAAACAGGCCGGCAAACGTTGTGCCCAGAGATTGACCACCAATCACTCAGGCGCCAACCACTCAGGCGCCAACCACTATTTCACCTCGACATTGTTGCTCGACAACGTGGTCGAGAGCGCGCGTTGAAGTTCAGCGACCGCTTTCGTGTAATCGGTCAACGCGCGCAGCTCGCGTCCGCGCGCGGACGCGAGCGCGTTCTGGCGGTCGAGCACGAAGAAGTTGGTTGATTGGCCGGCGTCGAATTTGCGCTGCTCGCTCTGGTACTGCAGATCGGCGTTGACGCGCGAATTCCTGGCGGCGTCCACGCGCTTTTTGGCCGTCTCGACCGCCTGCAGCGCGTTGCGCACCTCGACCTCAATCAATTGCTCGGTCTTCTGGCGCTGGACTTCGATTTGCTTGCCTTCGGCGAGCGACCGTCCGAGATTGGCTTCGGCCGTCCGGTTGCGGAGCGGCAGGTTGATGTTCAATCCAAAGCGCAACGAGCGGAAATCATTCTTGAACATGTTGGCCAGGCTCTGCCCGTAGCCTCCGAGCAGCGCGTCTGGCGTCGCTCCCGTGTTGGCGATCGGAAGCGCCGGCAACCCGGCCAGCGCCGAAAGTTGATTGATACGGCCGTAAAGGATCTCGTTACTGGCGTTGATCGGGTTTTCCGACGCGCGCAGCGGGCCGGCAAGTCCCACCGTGCCGTAGGTGGCGAAGAAATCGATCTGCGGCTTGGTTTGGTTGCGCAGGTATTCGGCGTCGATCTTGTTGAGTTCGCCGCGCAGTCGATACTGCTCCATTTCAGGACGGTTCTGGGCCGCGAGTCTGAGCGCGTCTTCGAGCGGCAATGAAGCGTTCAGCTCGATCTGCGGCTGTTCTACAGGAACGAGTTCCGACTGCCAGATTTCGCCGTCGCCGGGTTGCGCCATCAACGCCTTGAGCGCGTTCTCGGCGCGCTGGATCGCCTCAACGGCGGCCTCGGCTTCATCTTTGCGGCGCTCGACTTCGACGCGCGCCGAGATGATGTCCGATTTCGCCAGAGTCCCGGCATCGACCATCCGCTCGTTGTGTTCGAGTTGCGTCTCGGCCAGGTCTACGGATTCGCGCTTGATCTCCTGGTCGCGCCGCGCGAAGACCAGGTCCCAGTAAGCGCGCTGAACCTGGGAGATGATCTCGATCGCGCGCTGGCGGAACTGGCTGTCCGAGATGTCCAGGCGCTTCTTCGCGATCTTGATCTGCCGGCGTCCCGAATCGATCGCGCGGTTGCGGAGGATCGGCTGAGTGAAAGTAAAACTCAGGTTCGTCGTGTATTGCGGATTGAGCGAAACGAACGGGTTATCGGTCGTGGCGCGGTTGTTATTGAAGACGCCCGTGACGCTGCTTCCCTGCCATGGCGTGCGCTGCGTGAACGTGGCGGCGCCGATCACGTTGTCGGTCTTGCCGCTGGCGAATATCGAGGTGGCGGGAATCAAACTGCGGTCGTAATAGAGCGTCGTCGACAGACTCGGATCGTAAAAGCCTTGCGCCGCGCGCGCATCGAATTCGTTCATCCGCACGTTCAGGCGTTCGACCTCGATGTCGCGATTGTTCTCGAGCGCCATCGACATCGCGTCGCGCAGCGTCAGCGTCATTCGCTTCGATGGATTAACGCCGACCCGGACCTCGGATTGCGGATTGCGGCCATCGCTCGTGGCCGATTGCGGATTGTCCTGCGCTCTTGCGGTCGTTATGAATGACAAAACCAGCGCTATGAAAGCGACTACTCTCGTCTTTTGATTTTCCATGTCAGAATTCCTTCCCCACGTTCTGTTGTTTCGCCTTCCGGTATAAAACGGCGGCGGTCGCGACGTCCTCGATGGCGACTCCGAGCGATTTGAAGAGCGTGATCTGATTATCGCTCGTCCGCCCGCGCATCTCACCGCTGACGACGTAGCGCAATTCCTTGACGCGCTCCCACGTCAACATTCCTTTTTCGACAGCCGTGACCAACTCGCCGGCCTCGATCTTCGCCTGGTCAATCGAGTCGACCGCGATGAACGACGAGCGCCTGACAGCTTCGTCATCCAATTCCCGCCGCAAAATCGAATTGCCGCCGGCGGCGTTGATGTGCGCCCCCGGCTTGAGCCAGGCGCCTTGCAGCACAGGCTCGCGCGAGCTCGTGATCGTGACAATGACGTCGGCGCCGGCGGCCTCTTCGGACTTCTCGACCGGCGCAATCTTCACGCCGGTCAACCGCGCGCTCATCTCTTGACAGAAGCGCTCGCGATTCTCCGGGGACCGGCCGTAGACCTTGACGCTCTCGATCTTGCGCGCGGCGCACACGGCTTCGATCTGGCTCTGCGCCTGCCAACCAGTTCCATAAACGCCGACGGTCTTGGCGTCGGCGCGGGCGAGATATTTCGTCGCGACCCCGCTGGCCGCGCCTGTCCGCATCTGCCCGAGTTTGTCGGCTTCGATGAATGCGAGCAACTCGCCCGATTCGGCGTCGTAGAGGTTGACGTAGAACCGCGCCTTGTTGCGGGTGACCACGTATGATTTTAGCCCGAGCAGGCCCTTGTACTCGCCCCCGGAGGAATCCTTGAAGCCCGCGACCGCGGCGCCCATCACCTGCAACACCGCCCCGCCCGCTCGCAAACGGCGACGCGGCTCGTTCGTCGCGTCGCCCGCGGCCTGAGCTTTGAAGACGGCTTCGACGGCGGCGAGCGCGTCTTCCATCGTCAGCAACTTCGTTACGTCTTGTTCATTTAAGAAGAGTGGCATACGTTCTACTCGGGAAATAGACAGGATTTACAGGATTTTTCAGGATTTTGCTCATCGAGTTAAATCCTGAAAAATCCTGTAAATCCTGTCTATTTCCATTGGTTCAGGAAACAAGCGGCAATCACTTGCCGAACAACCCTAAAAACGACGACGTGGCGGTCGCGACCTTTTGCCGGAGCCGTCCTGTCAACATTCCCCAGCGCGCGGCGATGCGGCCCCAGACCAGCGAGTTGACCCAATCGTCGAAGATCGAATATGCGACCGGCGTCACCAGCAGCGTCAGCAGCAGACACAGCGTCTGCCCGCCGATGACGACGACCGAGGTCGAACGATTGACGCCGGAGCCTGGGCCGTTGCTCAACGCCAGAGGCGCCATGCCGGCGACGAAGGCTATAGTCGTCATGAGGATCGGGCGCAGGCGGTCGCGGCTGGATTGGACCAGCGCCTCGTGTCGCTCCATTCCCTTCGCGCGCAGACCGTTCGCGTGATCAATCTGCAGGATCGAGTTCTTCTTGACCATCCCGAAGAGCACCAGCAGTCCGAGCATCGTGAACATGTTGAACGCCTGGCCTGTGATCAGCAGCGAGATGAGCGCGAACGGCAGGCTCAGCGGCAGCGCTATCAGCACCGTCACCGGATGAATGAAAGATTCGAACTGCGCCGCCAGCACAATGTACATGAAGATGAACGAAAGCAGGAACGCGACGACGAAGCCGCGCCCTGTGCGCTGTAACTCCTTGCTGTTGCCGGCCACGCCGGCGACGTAATCCGGCGGCATCTTCATCGCTACGACTTCTTTGTCGAGTTGCGCGAGCACCGCGCTCTGCGAGAAGCCCGGCTTGAGGTTGGCCGTAAATGTCACCTGCCGTTGCCGCCCCGCGCGTTCGATCTGCGTCGGGCCGGCCGCCTCACGCAGCGTCACGATGTTGTCGAGACCGATGCTGCCGAGCCGCTGCGAGGGCACGTTCAGTTTGCTGATGCCGACAGGATCGATGCGGAAACCCTCGTTCGCCCGGACGTGGACCTCGTACTGTTCGCCGCCTTCGTTGTATGTCGAGACCTGATCGCCGCCGACCAGCAGCCGCAGACTCTGCGCGATGTCGGCGACGTTTACGCCGAGGTCAGACGATTTCTGGCGGTCGATCGCCGCGCGCAATTCTGGTTTGCCCACGATCAGCGAGGAGTCGGCGTCCACCACGCCCGGCATAGCCTTGAGTTTGTTGAGCAAATGCTGCGAATACTGATCGAGTTTATCCAGATTCGGGCCGCGCAGCCTGTATGAAATGTCGGCGTTGAACCGCCCGCCGCCGCCGCTGATGGCCGCGACCGGAGAAACCACAGCCCGCAAGTCGTAAGAGGCGAACTTCGGCAGCACCTGATCGCGCACCTGGCTCATGATCGCGAATTGCGAGATCGGGCGGTCGGTGAGCGGCGTCAGCTTCACGTATATGTTCGCCAGATTCTGCGTCTGCTGCTGGTCTTCGCCGATGGTCGTCAGCGTGTAGCTGATGTGCTTGAGACCGCGAATGCCGGCGGCGAACTGCTGTGAAATCTCCAGCGTCTTCTGCAAAGACGTGCCCTCCGGCGCGCGCAGCGAGACCTCGAATTCGTCCTGGTCGTCAAGCGGGAAGAAGTTGAACCCGACGTATTTTGCGAACCACACCGGCGAGATGACGACGAGGATCGCGATCAAGACCACGAGCCAGCGGCGCCTTAGCGAGAACGTGAGAACCCTGGCGTACCAGCGATCCAGAAAGCGCATGATCCACGATGACTTCTCGACGTTCGTGGCGCCGCCTTCAGGACTCTCTTCCTCCGATTTGCGCTTCAATCGTTTGAGCAGACGCGCGCTGAGCATCGGCGTCAGCGTGAAACTGACCAGCAGCGAGACCATGATCGCGAACGCCATGGTCAGCGCCACGCTCTTGAAGAATCGTCCCGGGATGCTCTGCATAAAGCCGACCGGCAGGAAGATGACCACCAGCGAGAGCGTCGTCGCCATCACCGCCAATCCGATCTCGCGGGTCGCCGCGATCGCCGCCTCGAATGGCTTGAAGCCTTTTTCCTCGATGTAGCGGAAGATGTTTTCGAGCACCACGATGGCGTCGTCAATGACGATGCCGACCGAGAGCGTCAGGCCTAGCATTGACGGACTGTTGAGCGTGATGCCCGCGGCGTCCATCGCCGCGAAGGTCGAGATGATCGATGTCGGGATGGCGATGGCCGAGATGATCGTCGCGCGGACATTCTGCATAAAAAGCAGCACGACCAGCGCCGCCAGCAGCGAGCCGAGGATCAGGTGCTCGCGGATCGTGTGGAACGCGGCGATGATGAAAGTTGATTGGTCGCGCACGACGTCGAGCGAGTAGCCGGCGGGCAGTCCCTTCTTCAGCTCGGCGAGCCTCTCTTTGACGGCGTTGACAATGTCCACGGTGTTGGTACCCGATTGCCGGCGCACTTGCAGCAGCAGCGCGGGCTTGTCGTTCAACCGTCCGGCGGTCAATTCATCCTCGACGCCGTCCTCGCTGTGGCCGACGTCGGAGACCTTGATCGGATAGCCGTCGCGGTTGGCGGCGACGATGTTGTTGAAGTCGGTGGATGACTGCACCCGTCCGAGAGTGCGCAGCGTCAACGTGCGATCGGTCTGTTCGACGCGGCCTCCGGGCACTTCCAGGTTCTGCCCCTTGAGCGCCTGTTCGACCTGCGCGACGGTCAGGTTGTAAGCCCGCAGCTTGTCGCCATCGAGATAAACGTTGATCTGGCGCTTACGCCCGCCGATGATCAAGACCTGGCCGACGCCGTTGACGGATTCGATCTGGCGCCGCAGCGTCTTGTCGGCGTATTCGGTCATCTCGCGCAGGCTGCTGTTCGACGCGACCGAGACGGTCATGATCGGCGAGGCGTCGGGGTCGAGCTTTTCAATCGTCGGCTGCTCGATGTTGTCCGGCAGTTCAGGCAGCGCGCGGTTGATCTTGTCGCGAACGTCCTGAGCGGCTTCGTCCAGATCGCGCTCCAGCATGAACGTCACGAAAACCAGCGAGACGCCTTCGGAAGAGGTCGAACGCAGTTCGTCAATCCCGCTGATAGTGTTGACGGCCTCTTCGATCTTGTCGGTGATCTCGGTCTCCACCTCCTGCGGCGCGGCGCCCGGCAGCCGCGTGGTGACGGTGATGGTCGGGAATTCGACGCGCGGGAAACGCTCGACCGTCAGCCGGTTGTACGAGAAGACGCCCAGCACCATCAGCGTCATAATGAGCATCGTGGCGAAAACCGGGCGACGGACACAAATTTCAGCTAGTTTTTGCATGACTTTCCTCTCAGCGCGCCTGCGAAGCAATTCGTGTTTACATGGGAAGCGTTACCAGGAAAGAGTTTCGCCCAGATGGACAAATCCGCCGGTCGGGCCGTCGTCAGGCAGTAGCGCCAACGCCACGGCAGTCTTCGCGCCGTCAACGACCTCCATCGGCGCGCGGTCACTTCCCATATCCGTCTTCACCCACCCGGGGTGAGCTGAATTTACTTTGACGTTCGTCCCTTCGAGCGCTCTCGCCGTCGTAACCGTCAACATGTTCAGCGCCGCTTTTGACGAGCAGTAAGCCGGCACGGCCATTTCCGCCGGCATTCTGTTCGGATCGCCAATCGCGGTCATCGACCCCATGACGCTGGAATGATTGACGATGCGCCCGGCCGGGCCGGCCTTCAACAACGGGAGCAACGTCTGCGTTATGAAGTAAGGGGCGATGACATTGGTCTCGTAGGTTTGGCGGAACGTGTCTCGTGTTACCCCCCCGAAATCGAGCGCGATGCCGGCGTTGTTGACGAGGATGTCGAGGCGCCCGAACTTCGATTCGAAGAATGCCGGAAGCGCCGCGACATCAGCCTCGTTGGTTACGTCGAGCTTCACGGCGTGCGCGTCAATGCCCTCGGCTTTCAGCTTGTTCGCCGCTTCATCGGCTTTTGAGCGATCTCTCGCGCCAAGGACGACCGTGACGCCTCGTTGCCCGATCTGGCGGGCGACCTCCAAGCCCAGCCCCTTGTTCGCTCCGGTGATCAATGCGACTTTATTCTTTTGCATTTTTTCCTCCCGTTTCTTCGGAATGTTGGTTGGCGCCAACCACTATGTTATTTGCCGGCGTTCACCGCGGCGCCTGTCAGCAATTTGTCCAGGTTGCTGGTGGCGACGATCGCGCCGTCTTTGACGCCTTCGGCGATTTCGATTAGATCGCCGTCAATCGCGCCGGTCTTTACTATGCGCTCGACCGCCTTGCCGTTCTCGATGACGAAGACCTTGCTCAGTCCCGCCACGGTCACGACGGCGCGTTGCGGAACCATTACGGCGGGCGCGTTCGCGGACGTGATCAGTCGCGATTTGGCGAACATCCCCGGGCGCAGCAGATTGCCCGGGTTGGCGACCTCGGCCTCGACGGTCAACGCGCGAGTCTTCTCGTCTAGCGACGGGCCGATGCGGACGACGCGTCCCGTGAAAGCGCGGTTGGGAAACGCGTCAACAGTCACGTTGATCGTCTGCCCGGTTCGGACCGCGGCGGCCGAGGATTCGGGTATGTCGGCGCGAAGCCTGAGCGGATTGATTTTGACCAGCGTGACGATCCTTCCGTTGACCGTCAGGTAGGAGCCGCGCGAGGCATGTTTCTCTTTCACTGCGCCGCTGATGGGAGAGCGGACGACTGTGTCGGTGAGCGCCTTTTTGGCCAGCGCCAACGCGGCCTTCTGCTGCTCGACGGCGGCTAGCTGCTGGCTGACCGAGTCAAGCGCCGCCTGGTAGCGCGCCTGCGCGAGGTTGTGGTTGGTCACCTTTTCGTCGTAGCTCGAACGCGGGATGTCCCCCTTCTCGATCAACCTCACGCTGCGATCAAGTTCCAGCTTCGCCCAATCGAGTTGGGACTTCGCCACTCTCACGTCGGCGTTCTGATCGGAGTCGAATTTTTCTCCCTCCTTCATCCCGAGCCGCGCCAGCGTCTGTTTGAGCGTGGCTTCGGCCTGTTCGACCTTGAGCTTCGCGTCGCGCTGGTCAATCGTCGCGATGACCTGGCCCTGCGAGACGTAACTGCCGAAATCGACGTTGATCTGCGAAAGTTCGCCCGCGACCTGCGCCGAGATGACGACCTCTTCGTCGGCGGCGAACGATCCGACTACCTCCACGTCTCGCTGCAAATTTCGGGTGATCGCCGGCGCGGTCGCCACGTCAACCGGCGTCGGCGAGGCCGCGGGCTGCGAGTTTGAAGCGACCTTGGCTTCGTCCTTGGCCTGCGAGTTCGCGCAGGCCGCCGCGAGCGAGACGGCCACAACAGCCATCGTCAGAACGAGTGTTTTGGACGTTCGCAATTTTCCCTTCTCCTGAATTGAAGTCTGGTTGCGCATCTATTTCTCCGTATGCTTTTCGGGGAATTTTACTGTTATTCGACGCTCCCTAGGGCGTCGCGGCGCTGATACGCGCATCGAGTTTCACTGTCTGCGTCGCGCGCGGCCGCCGTCATAATCGTGGTTCGTCATCGCTGCAAGGAAGAGGTCGGTGAACGCCGCTGCCGCCTGGCGGTTCGTGATGTTCAGAGTCATCTGGCCTCCGGGGCACAGAAAGAATTTCTTGTTCATGACGTGGCCGATCACCATTCCCATAAAGCCGCGCACCGCCAGCATCGCGTCCATGCGCCGGAACACGCCGTCGGCCATCCGCTTCTTGACGTACTCCGCCATTTGCTGGTGAGTTTTCAAAATGTAGTTACGCGTGATCATCTCGGCAAGTTCGTGCCCTTCGAGCGCGCTGTAAAGCAGCAAACGCATCGCAGTGTCGTCGCGTTCGTGAAACTCGAGCATGTGAAACGCCAGGGTTTCAAAAACCTGCCGGTCGTCACTCTGCTCTATCGCCTCGGCGAGCGCGCTCCGCAGCGCTTTCATCCCGGCCGAATTTGCCTTCCGGTCGATGATCGCAGCGTAAAGCTCGCTCTTCGTCGCGAAATGACGAAAGATTATCGCCTCGTTCACACCGGCGGCCGACGCGATCTCTTTGGTCGTCGCGCCGCGAAACCCCTTTTGCGAAAATAGGCGCACGGCTACTTCAATGATTTGTTCCCGCCGGTCCTCCGCGGCCATTCGCGGCGCGGGCTTCGGCTCCGCTGAATCAACACTCTTTTTCAATGTCATCGCTGGCGGTTTCGAGCCGATCTTCTTTCAGCTCTCCTCTTTTCTTTCAATATTCTTTTTTCCTTCGACGTTCACTTCGAAACACGGTTCGCGCAACGCTCGCTTGTAAGTATGCGCTTACTTACCACAGGCGCGTATAATCTGGCAAGATGAATTTTCAAGTGAACGCTCATCCAGCCTCTCGGGAGAAGGTCAGGATTGTCGGCGTTTGGCCGTAGAGGCTGATTTCAAGTTGATTGTCACGGCGCAAGTCTTGAAATGGGGCCAACTGCGGAGCGTTCGTCAATAGAGCGATACGGCCACCGGGAGCGATAACGCGCCGCATTTCCGCGCACACGTCGCGATAAAAAAGCGCAAGGGCGCCGCTAACGGGCGCCTGGCGTCCCCAGGGTAAATTAGACACGATGCGTTCGACGGAGCCATCGGGGATTGGCAAAGCGCGAGCGTCCCAAGCATTGACAGTTGCAGCGATTCCGGCGGCGCTCGCGTTCACGCGGGCTGCCGAAACAGCGGACAGGTCAATGTCGCCACCCCAGACCTCAGCCCCGAATTTTCCGGCCTCGGCCAGGATCGTGCCGGCGCCACAGCAAGGATCGAGTAGCGATTGTCCAGGCGCAATCCCTACGAGCAGAAGCATCGCCGCCGCAACTGGCGGCTTGAGCGAACCGGCTCTATGGGCTTTTTTGTACTCACGCTCATGCAACGGCCTCCGGCCCAGGCGAAGTCCGACGAATGCGGCTTCGCGCTCGATAAAGACTCGGACATTAAGGTCGGCGGCGGCGTCATCACCGGTGTAGCGCCAATCGTGATGAGTCATAATGCCTTCACTCACGGCGTTCTTGATCTCTTCGGCGCCGTAGTTTCGTTTGCCCACGAAGCTTGCCGTTACCGAGAATGCCGGCGCTCGCGGGACGGCCCTCAGCCGGGCGAGTTTTGCTGCGGCGGCGCGCAGGTCGAGGCGCGAACTGAGGTCACGCATGAGCGCCAACGTATGGCGTCGCCGGCCCACGTTTCGCCACGTACCCAGATCAAGAAAGACGTCATCGACTGTTCTTAAGTCGAGCAGCGTGGCAAGCGGTCCCCCGCAAGACGCCGTGATGCGACGATAACCGATAGACCCTATCGTCACAGCGGGAAGAGTCGCGATTTCATTAGCGCTCACAGTTTCCAATGCGCGAGTCGTTAGGAAAAAGAGCTTTTCTGACATTCTCTGGCCACTCGAAGGATGTGGTAGGGAATGCTCGGCGGCTCGTTGGCTGGAATGGGAGTGGCGTGGAAGACCCAACTGACGAGACGCGCACGCACTCCTCTCTATCGCCCCGGACCGCAATCCGGGAACGGCTGAAATGAAGGCGTAGCATCACGTTAGTTAGGCAACTGCGTCATAGTGAAAAAATTATTGCACGGCGGATTTTGGCGGGCAAGTCTTGTCATCCGCCGGGAATGAATGCGAACCCCGTTTTTGCCTTTTGAATTTTCGCTGTGCTATGCTGCGCCCTCATTTTCAGCAGGCCCCATCATGTCACTAAAAACCGACCACGAAGTAACGTAGTAGAGAAGAAGAACAATGAGAATAGACAGGATTTACAAGATTTTTCAGGATGCTGTGAATTGAGAACAATCCTGAAAAAATCTTGTAAATCTGTCTATTTCCTGAGGAGAAAACTTGAGCGTTCTGGTAGATAAAAGCACTCGGCTGCTGGTCCAAGGCATTACCGGCAAGGAAGGGACATTTCACGCGCTGCAGATGCGCGATTACGGCACGAACATCGTCGGCGGCGTTACGCCCGGCAAAGGCGGGACGACGCACGAAGGCTTCGCGGTCTTCAACACTGTGGCCGACGCCGTGCGCGAAACCGGCGCGAACGCTTCGGTCATTTACGTTCCGCCACCATTCGCCGCGGACGCGATCATGGAGGCCGCGGACGCGGAAGTGGCGTTGATCGTCTGCATCACCGAAGGCATCCCCGCTCTCGACATGGTCAAGGCGTTTCATTACGTTCGATCGCGCGGCGTGCGACTGGTCGGGCCGAACTGCCCTGGCGTGATCTCTCCGGGCAAGTGCAAAATCGGCATCATGCCGGCGCGCATTCACAAGGAAGGTCGCGTCGGAGTCGTCTCGCGCAGCGGTACGTTGACCTACGAAGCGGTGGGGCAATTGACCGCGCTCGGCATCGGCCAATCAACCTGCATCGGCATCGGCGGCGATCCGGTCATCGGCACTACGCAGCTCGACGCCGTCGAGCTGTTCAATAATGATCCCGACACTGACGCCATTGTGATGATCGGCGAGATCGGCGGCTCGGCTGAAGAAGAGGCAGCCGAATTCGTCAAGCAACACGTCAAGAAGCCGGTGGTCGGTTTCATCTGTGGCCAGACGGCGCCTCCTGGACGTCGCATGGGCCACGCCGGCGCGATCATCGCCGGCGGCAAAGGGACCGCCGCAGAGAAGATGGCCGCGATGACGGCGGCGGGCATTCACGTCGTAAAAAGCCCCGCCGACATCGGCGCGAAGGTGAAAGAGGTCTTGAAGTAACCAGAGTAACTGGCCGGACCGGGATTTGAGGCGGCTTCATTTGCGCCGCTCCGGAGAGTGAGAGGGACAAGGCGTCGTAGTGGGAGTTGGGGTCGGCTTTTTTACGGTCAGTTGATTATCGACCTTCTCTACGCCTTTGACCTTTTCGGTAATGGCCTCCACCGCAATTCGATCCTTTTCGGTCGACGTTTCGCCTTTCAAAGTCACCACCCCATGATCAACGCTGACCGCGACGCCGCCGAAACCGGCGGCGGCGAGTCGCGTCTTGACCTCACCCAGCAAGAACGCGTTTTCCGCCCCTATCTTCACGCCTTGCCCGACGTCGCTGACCGCTTTCTCCGCTTGCCGCTTGATCTCCTCCCCGGATGGAATCCCGGTTCCGGCCACGGCCGGATTGACTATGATCCGGTTGCTGACGCTCCTGACCCCTTCGACTTTACGGGCGACTTCTTCCGCCGCGTCCTTCTCCTCCTGTGTAGGCGTCTCGCCACTCAACGTGACATCACCGTTCAACGTGTCCACATCGACGCGGCTAGGGCTGATGCGCCCGTCGGCCGTCATTCGAGCTTTGATCCTGGCCGTTAACATCGCGTCATCCACCTGCCTCTCCGAGCAAGCGGCGCAAAACATTGAGAAGATAATCATCAAGAGCGTCAAATAGCGCGCAAAATAGCTTTTCATATGGACCCTTCGAGTCGAAGCAAGGAGAACACTACGACGGAGTGAGCTAGCAAAGAATGAGCCTTAGCCGATGCTAAATAAAATGTGTCCAACGCGCGCGCGATGATGCGCGGTTCTGTCGAACAGACATTGATGGCATAGGCTTTAAGCCGAATACGGCCAGAAGGAGAACGAAAAATATTTTGAGGCTTTGAACGATGAACTGAGCCGGATCGACGAATTGGTCGGTTCATATGATGGATTTCGTTAACGATATCCATTATTATCGGGATCAGCGGGTGATCGAGAAGCATTTCGAAATTGACATCAAACGATTCGACGCGCAGAGGCCGCTGAACAATTGCGCTATGAGTTAAGATCAACCCGCCGGAGTGGACCCTAGCCGTACCTGCTCCGCATGATCCAAGTTTTGTTTCAGGGATGGAGAGCCTCAAGGCCATTCCGCTCGTGGAAAGCCCATTGCCGTTCCATCACTGCAAAATCTTCGTGTCGGAAATTTTTCTCTCCCGCGCTAGAAGTGTAAGGAAATCCGTTACTGATGCGGATTCTGTACATTCACTTGCCGCGTCCACATCGAAGATGAGCTCCGTTCATTCGCTGAGTAACCCGATGATCTATAGCGCGCTGCCGCGCATCGGGCTGGTAGCGGGCGCGGGATGCGACGTCCCGCGCGTCATTCGCACGCGCATCATTCGCACGCGCATCGTTCGCCCGCGCATCGTTTGCCCGCGCATCGTTTGCCCGCGCATCGTTTGTTTGATGAGGTGAGTCATAGGTTGGGAGCTGACTTACCGCTAACTAGGAAACGAACCGGCGCCGACAATGCCGCGCAAAGTTGGGTAAGCGCAAGAATGCCGATAATCAAGGCTGCGAATCTCTCAGCGTTCGCTTGGGAACAGTTCTTGCACTAGAAATAACATCCACTGTTGGAATCAGCGAGAATACTGGAATCAGCGAGAGGGGTTATGCGTGAACAAACTGTAAAAAGCCGTACTACAAGGGAAACCACTACTAACGCGCTAGACACTAAATTGCTATTAAAAACACTCACGGCATTGAAGAAAGGCAATTTTTCCATACGCCTGCCGAACGATTGGACAGGAGTGAACGGAAAGATCGCCGACACGCTCAATGACGTGATCGAGATGAACGACCGTCTTGTGAAGGAACTTGAGCGGATCAGTCGCGTCGTTGGCCGTGAGGGCAAAATCACCCAGCGCGCGGCGCCGCCAGCCGCCGACGGCTCCTGGGTGAGCCTGATCGAATCTGTCAATACGCTGATCGACGACCTTGCCCAGCCCACCACCGAAATGGCGCGCGTCATCGGCGCGGTAGCCTACGGCGATCTATCGCAAACTATGGCCCCGGAAGTTGACGGGCGTCCGCTGAAGGGCGAATTCCTGCGCGTGGTCAAACTGGTCAACGCGATGGTGACGCAGCTCGGCTCGTTCGCCTCTGAAGTCACCCGCGTGGCCCGCGAGGTCGGAACCGAAGGCAAGTTGGGCGGCGAAGCCAAGGTCAAAGGCGTGGCTGGCACCTGGAAGGATTTGACCGACAGCGTCAATTTCATGGCAGGCAACCTCACAGCCCAAGTGCGTAACATCGCCGAAGTCACTACGGCGGTGGCGAAGGGAGATCTCTCCAAAAAGATCACGGTGGACGTGAAGGGCGAAATCCTGGAATTGAAGAACACCATCAACACGATGGTTGACCAGCTCAACTCGTTCGCTTCCGAAGTGACAAGCGTCGTCCGTGATGTCGGAACCGAAGGAAAACTTGGCGGTCATGCGCGCGTCGCGGGCGTCGGCGGCGTGTGGAAAGACCTGACCGACAGCGTCAACTCGATGGGCGGCAACCTGACGGCGCAGGTCCGCAACATCGCCGAGGTGACAACGGCCGTGGCCAACGGCGACCTGTCCAAGAAGATCACGGTGGACGTGAAAGGTGAAATCCTGGAATTGAAAGACACGATCAACGTGATGGTGGATCAGCTCAACTCGTTCGCTTCGGAAGTCACCCGCGTGGCCCGCGAGGTCGGAACCGAAGGCAAGCTCGGCGGTCAGGCCCGAGTTCCCGGGGTTGCTGGCACGTGGAAGGATCTAACCGATAGCGTGAACTCGATGGCAGGCAATTTGACGGCGCAGGTCCGCAACATCGCCGACGTGACGACGGCAGTGGCCCACGGCGACCTCTCCAAAAAGATTACGGTGGACGTGAAAGGCGAAATCCTGGAGTTGAAGAACACGATCAACCGCATGGTGGATCAGCTCAACTCGTTCGCTTCGGAAGTCACCCGCGTGGCCCGCGAGGTCGGCACCGAAGGCAGGCTCGGCGGTCAGGCCGAAGTGAAGGACGTGGGCGGAACCTGGAAAGACCTGACCGACAGCGTCAACTTCATGGCAGGCAATCTGACGGCGCAGGTCCGCAACATCGCCGAGGTGACTACGGCGGTGGCCAAAGGTAATTTGTCGAAGAAGATCACGGTGGACGTGAAGGGCGAAATTCTGGAGTTGAAGAACACCATCAACGTGATGGTGGATCAGCTCAACTCGTTCGCTTCGGAAGTCACCCGCGTGGCCCGCGAGGTCGGAACCGAAGGCAAACTCGGCGGTCAGGCCCAGGTGCCAGACGTGGCCGGCACGTGGAAAGATTTGACCGACAACGTCAACTCAATGGCCGGCAACTTGACGGCGCAGGTCCGCAACATCGCCGACGTGACAACGGCAGTGGCCCACGGCGACCTCTCCAAAAAGATTACGGTGGACGTGAAAGGCGAAATCCTGGAGTTGAAGAACACGATCAACCGCATGGTGGATCAGCTCAACTCGTTCGCCTCTGAAGTCACCCGCGTGGCCCGCGAGGTCGGCACCGAAGGCAGGCTCGGCGGTCAGGCCGAAGTGAAGGATGTGGGCGGAACCTGGAAAGACTTGACCGAAAGTGTGAACTCCATGGCCGGTAACCTGACTGGCCAGGTGCGCAACATCGCCGAAGTGACGACCGCCGTGGCTCACGGCGACTTGTCGAAGAAGATCACCGTGGACGTGCGCGGCGAAATTCTCGAACTTAAAAATACGATCAACCGAATGGTTGACCAGCTCAATTCGTTCGCTTCCGAGGTGACCCGCGTGGCCCGTGAGGTCGGCACTGAAGGGAAACTGGGCGGTCAGGCGCAAGTTCCCGGAATCGGCGGAACGTGGAAAGACCTTACAGATAGCGTCAATTTCATGGCCGGCAACCTGACGACCCAGGTCCGCAACATCGCCGAAGTAACGACGGCCGTGGCCAACGGCGATCTCTCGAAGAAGATCGCGGTAGACGTGAAGGGCGAAATCCTGGAGTTGAAGAACACGATCAACCGGATGGTGGACCAGCTCAACGCCTTCGCTTCGGAAGTCACCCGCGTGGCCCGTGAAGTCGGCACCGAAGGAAAGCTCGGCGGCCAAGCCCAGGTGCACGGAGTCGCGGGCACATGGAAAGATCTGACGGACAGCGTGAATTCAATGGCCGGGAACCTGACCGTACAGCTCCGCGACGTGTCGAAAGTCGCCACCGCCATCGCGAACGGAGACCTGACGCAAAAGATCACCGTGGACGTGCGCGGCGAGATTCTGCAGATGAAAGAAGTCTATAACCGGATGGTGGATCAGCTCAACTCGTTCGCCTCTGAAGTCACCCGCGTGGCCCGCGAGGTTGGCGCCGATGGAAAGCTCGGCGGGCAGGCTTTTGTGCGCGGCGTCGGCGGCACGTGGAAGGATTTGACCGACAGCGTCAACTTCATGGCCGGCAACCTGACGGCCCAGGTCCGCAACATCGCCGAGGTGACAACCGCCGTGGCCAAGGGCGATTTGTCGAAGAAGATCACCGTTGACGTAAAGGGCGAAATTCTGGAGCTGAAGAACACCATCAACATAATGGTGGATCAGCTCAACTCATTCGCGTCGGAGGTGACGCGCGTGGCCCGCGAGGTCGGCACCGAAGGAAAGCTCGGCGGCCAGGCCCAGGTGTCCGGCGTTGGTGGAGTGTGGAAAGACCTGACCGAGTCGGTGAACTTCATGGCCGGCAACCTGACCAGCCAGGTGCGCGGCATCGCGCAGGTGGTGACGGCCGTGGCCAACGGCGACCTCAAACGCAGGCTGACCTTCGAATCGAAGGGCGAGATCGCCGAACTCGTCAACACGATCAACGCCATGACCGACACGCTGGCGACCTTCGCCGATCAGGTGACGTCGGTGGCGCGCGAGGTCGGCGTCGAAGGCAAGCTCGGCGGGCAGGCCAACGTGCCCGGCGCTTCCGGCACGTGGCGCGGTCTGACGGACAACGTCAACCAGTTGGCGGCGAACCTGACCACGCAGGTGCGCGCCATCGCCGAGGTGTCAACGGCGGTGACGCAAGGCGACCTGACGCGATCAATCGCGGTCGAGGCGAAAGGCGAGGTGGCGGCGCTCAAGGACAACATCAACGAGATGATCCGCAACCTCAAAGACACGACGCAGAAGAACAAGGAACAGGATTGGCTCAAGACCAACCTGGCGCGCTTCAGCTCGATGCTCCAGGGCCAGCGCGACCTGACGACAGTGGCCAACATGACCCTTTCGGAACTCGCCCCGCTCGTTGACGCGCAGCAGGGCGCCTTTTACGTCAAGGAGCCGAGCGATGATGGCGGACCATTGATGAAGCTGCTCGGAGGATACGCCTACACCATGCGCAAGAACCTGGCCAATGAATTCCAACCCGGCGAAGGGCTGGTCGGCCAGTGCGTGCTCGAAAGCAGGCGCATCCTGCTGACCAACGCGCCCGGCGATTACATCGTGATCAGTTCGGGACTGGGCGCGGCCGCGCCGCTCAATATCGTCGTCCTTCCGGTGCTCTTCGAAGAAGAGGTCAAGGCGGTGATCGAGCTGGCGTCGTTCAACCGCTTCAGCGAAACTCACATCGCCTTCCTCGACCAGTTGACCGAGAGCATCGGCATCGTCATCAACACCATCGAGGCCAACACGCGGACCGAACGGCTGCTGATCCAGTCGCAATCGCTCGCCGGCGA
>DASTMP010000221.1:0-10434 GCA_035714085.1 Blastocatellia bacterium | reverse complement strand
GCTGCCTGGGCCTGGGCCTCGCCGAGATCAGCCTTCAAGGTTCGAGCAACTTCCGCGTGGGCAACACGCAGAACGCGACGCAGGGGCGTGACCTGCGACGCTTCACCTTCACCGACGCCGTGACCTGGCAAAAGAACTCGCACCGCTTGCGCTTCGGCACAGAGATCGAACACGCGCCTGGCACAGGTTTCTGGGGCTACTGTGACCCGGGCTGCGTGAGCCTCTTCTCGCCGGAAGTCGTGCGGAGTTTGGTCCCGGCGGCGCTTATTCCCACGCTCTTCCCGAAGCTGCCCCCAGTAATTCGCACCAACGACGACCTGCTCAACTTGCCGTTCGCCGGCGCGGTGATCGGAGTGGGCGACCCGTCGCAGCCGCCCGCTTTCAACATTGATCAGGCGAAGCAGAACAATCGCCTCCGCTTCTATGGGCAAGACACCTGGAAGATCAAACCAAGCTTCACTCTCAACTACGGCCTGGCCTGGAACTTCGAGAGCACCCTGGTCAACCGCGACTTGTCCAAGCCGCAATACCTGGCCCCGCTTATCGGCAACGATCTCTCGCCGACTGACAACAACTACAAGAACTTCTCGCCATCGCTCGGTTTCGCATGGAACATCGGCAGTAACAACAAGACTGTGGTGCGCGGCGGCGCGGGCATTTATTGGGAGACCGAGTTGCTGTATCGGCGCTTACAGGAGCGCGCCTTCATCGGCCCAGTCGGCAATGGCCGCATCCAGTTCCCGTCCACAGGCTTCGTGGTCCCACAAAACCTCACGACGCCCATCATTGACCTTGGCGCTGGCGGCAAGGTGCTGAAGCCGGGGGATCCGATACCGCAAAGCCTGACCACCCTGACCTTGGGACAATTCATGCAGATCTATAACCAGCAGATCGGCGCGATTCAACAAAGGTTCGGCACGTTGTCCAACGACCTTTCGGTTCGCAATATCCAGCTCAACAAGTCCGCCGCGCAACTCTACCCGAGCGAATATCCGGTGCAGCGCAGCTATCAGATGAACATCGGCATCCAGCGCGAACTGCGACCGGGCATGGTCTTGACGGCCGATTTTGTGCGGCGCGTTTTCGTCAACACGCTGCTCGGCGAGATTGATTACAACCGCTTCCAGCGCCGGATAAACGGCGTGCAGACGCCGATCATTCCGATCTGCGCCAACGCCGCGCAGCGCAACGATCCAACTGCGGAGTGCTCGACCGGTAGCATCACCTTCTGGACGCCAGGCGGGCGCGGCGTTTACAACGCGCTGTTGCTCAGACTCGATAAGCGGCTGTCGAACCATGTGCAGTTCACCGCGTCTTACGCGCTGACCGGCCAGAGCGGAGTCAACGGCATCTCGAATCTGGACAACTGGTTCCAGAGCTACGGGCCGCAAGGCTCGCACCACATCCTCAATATATCCGGCAAGGTGGAGATGCCGTGGGGCTTCGAACTCGGAATTATCTCGTCAATGGCCTCGCGCGGCCCGGTGATGCCGAGCATCTCGGGCGTGGATTTAGATGGCGATGGATCAGGCAGCGAGCCGATCCCAGGCGTGGACTTCAACTGCTTCAATCGTGGTTGCGGCAAGAGCGATTTGGCGGCGGCGGTGCAGGCTTGGAACACGAAATTCTACCCGAACGGCCCCAATGTCGCTCCTGAATTGCTGCCGAAGGACGCGACATGTTCTGCTCCGGTGGGTGATCCGAACCGATTGAAGTGTCGATCCATTCCATTCCTTACCCTGCCGGCTAACTATAATTTCGGCGACTGGTTCAGCTCGCAGGACATGAGACTGACCAAGAAATTCACCTGGAAGGAGCATTACACGCTGGCCGTCTTCGGCGAGATGTTCAACGTCTTCAACATCGCCAATCTGAGTGGTTATAACTTTACTATCAACTCTCAGGCTTTTGGCCAGCCGACGCAGCGTCAATCGCAGGTCTTCGGCTCCGGAGGCCCGCGCGCCGTCCAATTGGGCGCGAGAGTCAGCTTCTAGCCCCGATTGTTAGCCTCTTTCTTTTGACTTGCCCGGCCGCTATTGATGGCGGCCGGGCTTTTTTTAGTCGGCTTGCGCTTGATCGCCATAACTGAAGGAGCAGGGCGCGGCGGAAGCCAAACAGCGCGCCAGGAGACAGGCTGCCAAGTTGCGCGAGTTGGGACTGAATCCCGATCAGTTTTGAATGCGGGCGATCATCGATCGCCAAAGTTAGTGGCTGGACTTACCGAACGGTTTGCATATAATGCCCACGTCCCACAACCCCGTTAGTTTTCCTTTCATTGAAACGGCGCCTGAATATACAGATCACGAATTGACAAAACGGCAGGAGAAGGTTTCTTCCAAACGATAATTTGAGGGCTGGCTGAGAGTTCAAAGGGTGGTAGGAAGATGAAGGGGGATTCATCAGCCCGCTTCTATCATTCCGCACGCCTCAACTTCCTTCAAAACCAAGGAGAAATCGTATGAAACATTCCGTCAGTTGTTTTTTCGCGCTCCTAATATTGATCGCGGGCGCCGTCGCAGCGTCGGCTCAGGCGCCGACCGGCGCCTTGCGAGGTTCCGTGGCCGATCCGACGAAGGCGGCCATCCCAGACGCGTTGGTGACGATGAAAAACAGAGTGACAGGCGCCGAAAGAATCGCCAGCGCCAACTCGAGTGGCGATTTCGTCATCAACAACCTCCTGCCCGGCGAATATGAGGTCAAAGTCGTGGCGAAGGGATTCAAGACCCACATCTCCGGCGTAACGATCCAGGTGGGCGACACGGCGACCGTCGAGGTCGCGCTGGAAGTCGGCGAGGCCTCGGAGACCGTGGTCATCTCCGGCGATTCGACGGCGCTCGTCAATCCTTCCGACTACAAAGTTGACGGCGTCATCACGCGCAAGAAGATTGACGGTTTGCCGTTGAACGGAAGGAATTTTCTGCAACTCGCTTCGCTCGAACCTGGCGTGCGCGTTTCGATTGGGGATCCGGGCGACGCAAACAACCTCTTCAACGTCTCGATCGGCGGCGGGAATTCCGCCCTGACGCGACTGACTGTAGATGGTGGAAACACCGTCGACCCGGTGACCGGTGGCGCGGCGCAGAACTATTCCGTGGACACGGTTCAGGAGTTCCAGATCTCCAGCTTTAACTTCGATCTGAAGACGGGCGTGACCTCGGTAGGGGCGGTGAACATCGTCACGCGCACGGGAGGCAACGAATATCACGGCTCCGGATTCGGTTTTTATCGGGACAACCATATGTCGGCCTACCCGACGCTCAATCGCGTGGCCAATAATCCTGACCCCTTCTTCCGCCGCCTGCAGGCCGGGTTCGCGCTTAGCGGCCCTATAATCAAAAACAAGCTGGCCTTTTTCACCAACCTCGAAAGACTCAATCAGACGACGGCTTACTCGACCATCCATACCGGAGCTCCGGTATTCAGTCAATTCGACACGGTGACTTCCAGCCCGTACAAAGGCTGGCTCTACAATTTGCGCCTCGATTACACGATCAACGCCAAGCACACCACATTCCTGCGATATTCTTCGGACAACAACAGGGTCTTCGGGCCTGTTGACGATAACGTGCTGCCGTCGGACTGGCGCACCAATAAAAACGCCGTCTATCAGGCACAGGCCGGATGGACTTATTCAATCAAGCCGACACTCATCAACCAGTTGCTCTTCAACTATCAGTACATCGGCAACAGGAGTTTGATCCCGACCGCCACCGATTGCCCGAATTGCATCGGCCTGGGCGGCGCGCAGATCCGGGTCAACGGCAGTAGTTTCAGGATTGGCAACAACGTCAACGCTCCACAGAATCGCTCGCTGTTCCGCTACGAGACCACCGACAATCTGGCCTGGAACAAAGGCAAGCATACAGTCGAGACAGGGTTTACTTTTGAGCCCGGCTACGGCACGGGAACCTGGAGTTTCGTTGATCCGGCGGTCATCGTCACCCACGACCCGCGAACGGTGCAACAGGTCAACGACGCTATTGACGCGCTGGCGGCGGGGCTTGGGCTGCCCGCCAACGATCCGACCGGGCAACAGCTGAGAGCGCTCTTCGGCCCGGTCGCGCCGATTTTGAAAATACCGCTGCCCGCGGACTTCACGAATGGCGGGCCGATCACGCTTAATGACATACTCGCGTTGCCCGTGGCCGGACTCGCCAGCGGACTCGGCGACGGCGCCCAGCCGCCGCCTTTCAACTCCGCCTTCGCGCGCCACGCCAATCGCTATCGCGCCTACGGCCAGGACACCTGGCGCGTCGGCTCCGGGCTGACGCTCAAATACGGGCTTTCGTATGTCTACGAAAACAAGTTGTGGAACCACGACCTGCCAAAATCGTCATTGTTCGCCAACACTGGCCTTTACGGGACGACCGACCCGAATCCGAGAGACAAGAACAATTTTGCGCCGTCTCTGGGTTTCGCCTGGAATGTCAAGAACGACAACAAGACGGTGATTCGCGGCGGGTTCTCGATGACGTATGACACCAGCCTTTACGTCAACCGTCTGACCGAACGCGCGATCTTAGGCCCGGTCGGCAATGGTCGCGTCGTTCTGCCCGGTGATTTCTTCCAGAATACGGTCCCCTTCCCGCAACTACCAGGCCTAGTTGCAGGGGCTTTGCCGACGGTTGCCGCCCAGTTGTTGGCAGCCAGCCAAGACCCGAGGCTTACTTCGACTCAGCAGGCGCAGTTGAAGGCGATCGCCGGAATCGTTCCCAACCTCGGAGTGATCAACCCGGCGGCGAACGGGAAAACGTCGTTGGGCGCCGGGACGCTTCAGGTTCTGCCGACGAAGTTGACCGCCGCCCAGGCGCTGCAGATCATAGCGCAACAGGGATCGGCGATTCAGGCAGGGTTCAATCAACTCGCCGCCGCAGGCGTCATCGGGGCGGACGTCTTTAAGACCGTCACCGACACCTCGGTGCTGATCGATCCCAACATCAAGATCCCGTACTCGGAGACGTTCAGCATCGGTCTTCAGCGCGAGCTGCCCTGGAATATGGCGGTCAACGCTGATTTCGTCTTTCGGCGTTACCTCCACTCCTTCTTCCAGCATGACCGCGCGCTGTTTAATCGCGCGCCGTCGTTGGGCGGCCCGATCATCCCCCCCTGCGCCAATACATCTCAAGCCATCGATCCGACCGTGCAATGTTTGAACGGCCCGTTCGAGGTCGTCGAAGGCAGTGGGCGCGAAGATTACAAGGCGTTGCTCGTCAAGCTCGAAAAACGTTTTGCGAACCGGTATCAGTTCACCGCCTCATATGCGTACTCGCGGCTTCGCGGCTTCGATTACGGCCTCGACCTCACCAATCCGTTCGCGCTCTCCGGATTCGGCAGCGCGGATCGCCCGCATATCTTCACTTTCAGCGGAGTGGCTGACCTGCCCCTGGGCTTCAGGGGAGGCCTGATCGCGTCCTTCGAAAGCGGCGCGCCGCTGACGATCAAGATTCCGGGGAGCAACAACAGCGACCTCAACGGCGACGGCACGAACAATGACCTGCTGCCAGGGACGAGCTTTAATACAGCCAATCGTGACATCGGCGTGTCGGACCTGCGGCGCTTGGTGGATCAGTACAACGCGCAGTTTGCGGGCAAGCCCGCGCCGCGCGGCGGGCAATTCCCGCAGCTCGCTTTGCCGTCGACTTTCGACCTCGGCGATTCGTTCCAATCATATGACGTCCGCCTCTCCAAGGAATTCAACATCGTCGCGGAGCGACTCAAGCTGGAATTGATCGGAGAGGCATATAACCTCTTCAACATCTCGAACAAGCGCGGCTACAGCGGAAGCCTCGACTCAGGCTTCGGCCAGGCGACCAGCAAGGCCAATCCCAATTTCGGACTTGGCGGCCCGCGCATCTTCCAGATCGGCGGACGAATCAAGTTCTGATTAAAGTGAAGTCAACCGTTTGCCTCTGTCTTTTTACTTGCCCGGCCGCTATTGATGGCGGCCGGGCTTTTTTTATCGGCTTGCGCTTGATCACTACATCTGAAGCGGCAGGAAGCCGAACGGCGCGCCGAGAAGTTTACAGCCAGGTTGCGCGAGTTGGGATTGAATCCCGATCAGGTTTGAATGCGGGCGATCATCAGTCCCAAAGTAAATGGTGGACTTACCGAACGGTTGGTTTATAATGCTCACGTCACACATCCCCCTTTAGTTTTCCTTTCATTGAAAAGACTCCTGAATAAACAGATCACTAATTGACAAAACGGTAGGAGAAGGTTTCTTCCAAACGAACATTTGAGGGCTGGCTGAGAGTTCAAAGGGTTCGTAGGAGGATGGAAGGGGGGATTCGTCTGCCCGCTTCAATCGCTCTTCACACCTCAACTTCCTTCATAACAAAGGAGAAACAATATGAAACGTTCCGTCAGTTTTTTCTTTGCGCTCTCACTATTAATCGCCGTCGCGGCGTCGGCTCAGACGCCGACCGGCGCCTTGCGGGGTTCCGTGACCGATCCGGCGAAGGCGATCATCTCAGACGCTGTGGTGACGGTAAAAAACAAACAGACCGGCGCCGAAAGAGCCGTCAGCTCCAGATCGAGCGGCGAGTTCTTCATCAACAACCTCTTGCCCGGCGAATATGAAGTCAAAGTCGTGGCGAAGGGGTTCAAGACCTACATCTCCGGCGTGACGATCCAGGTCGGCGACACGTCTACAGTCGAGATCGCGCTCGAAGTCGGCGACGCTTCGGAAACCGTTGTCATCTCCGGCGACTCGACGGCGCTCGTCAATCCTTCCGACTACAAAGTTGACGGCGTCATTACGCGCCGGAAGATCGACGGCTTGCCGTTGAACGGAAGGAATTTTCTGCAACTCGCTTCGCTCGAACCGGGCGTGCGCGTTTCGATTGGACAGCCCGGCAACGCGAACAACCTCTTCAACGTCTCGATCGGCGGGGGCGGCTCCGCCTTCACGCGACTGACGGTGGACGGTGGAAACATCGTCGATCCGGTGACCGGCGGCGCAGCCCAGAATTATTCCGTTGATACGATTCAGGAGTTCCAGATCTCCAGCTTCAACTTCGATCTGAAGACTGGCGTGACATCGGTGGGCGCGGTGAACATCGTCTCGCGCACCGGAGGCAACGAATATCACGGCAGCGGGTTCGGTTATTTTCGCGACCACAATATGGGGGCCTATCCGGTTCTCAACCGCGTGGCCAATAACCCTGACCCCTTCTTCCGCCGCTTGCAGGCCGGGTTCGCGCTCAGCGGCCCTATAATCAAGAACAAGCTGGCCTTTTTCACCAACTTCGAAAGACTCAATCAGACGTCGGCTGTCTCGACCATTCATACCGGGTCGCCGGTCTTCAGCCAGCTCGACACTGTGACTTCCAGCCCATACAAAGGCTATCTCTACAATGTGCGCCTCGATTACACGATCAACAGCAAGCACAGCGCATTTCTGCGCTACGCGTCTGACAACAACAGAGTCTTCGGGCCTGTCGATAACAACACGCTGCCCTCGGACTGGCGCGTCAATAAAAACGACGTCTATCAGGCCCAGGCCGGATGGACTTACTCGATCAAGCCGACCCTCATCAACCAGTTGTCCTTCAACTATCAATACATCGGCAACAGGAGTCTGATCCCGACCGCCACCGATTGTCCGGGTTGCATCGGACTGGGCGGCGCGCAGGTCCGGGTCAATAACAGCAGCTTCGTGATGGGCAACAATCTCCAAGCGCCTCAAGATCGTCATCTGTTCCGCTACGAGACCACTGACAACCTGACCTGGAGCAAAGGGTCGCATACCATCGAGACAGGGGGGACCTTTGAGCCCGGCTATGGCCAGGGGAGCTGGAGTTTTGTCGATCCGGCGATCGTCGTCGCTCACGACCCGCAAGACGTGGCCAATGTCAACTTCGCCGTTGACGCGCTGGCGTCGGGGCTTGGGCTTCCGGCCACCGATCCGAACGGTCAGCTTCTGCGAGCGATCTTCGGCCCGGTCGCGCCGATTTTGAGGTTGCCGCTGCCTGCGGACTTCACCACGCCGGGCGCGACGATCACGGCGAATGACATACTCGGGCTGCCCGTGGCTTTCGTCACTCGCGGACTCGGCGACGGCGCCCAGCCGCCGCCATTCAACTCGACAGAGGCTCGTCATGCTCAGCGCTTCCGCTTTTATGGCCAGGACACCTGGCGCATACGCCCCGGGCTGACGCTCAAGTACGGGCTTTCGTACCTCTACGAAGACAAATTGTGGAATCACGACCTGCAGAAATCGTCCTTGTTCGCCAACACGGGGCTTTACGGGACGGCCGACGCGAATCCGAGGGACAAGAACAATTTTGCGCCGGCCGTGGGGTTCGCCTGGAATGTCAAGAATGACAACAAGACCGTAATTCGCGGCGGGTTCTCGATGGCGTATGACACTAGCCTTTACGTCAACCGTCTGACCGAACGCGCGCTCCTGGGGCCGGTCGGCAATGGTCGCGTCGTTCTGCCCGGTGATTTCTTCCAGAACACGGTCTCTTTCCCGCAATTGCCAGCCGGCACAAAGGCGCTATTGCCGTTGGTCGCCCAGGCGTTGGTGAATGCGGCCGACCAGATGCCGGGGCTGACCGATGTTCAGCGCGGCCAGTTGCGGACGATCGCCGCCGTCGTTCCCAACTTCGGGGTGATCAATCCGGCGCAGGGCGCGCCATTGAACACCGGCACGCTTCAAGTTCTGCCGACGAAGCTGACCACCGCGCAGGCGTTGCAGATTCTGGCGCAACAGGGATCGGCGATTCAGGGACAGCTCAATCAACTTGGCGCCGCGGGGGTGATCGGAGAGGACTTCTTCAAGACCGCCAGCGGGAACTCAGTGCTGATCGATCCCGACATCAAGCTCCCCTACTCGGAGTCGTTTAGCATCGGCGTTCAACGAGAGTTGCCCTGGAATATGGCGATCAACGCAGATTTCGTTTTCCGGCGTTACCTGCACTCTTTCTTCCAGCATGATCGCGGGCTGTTTAATCGCGCGGCGTCGTTGGGAGGACCGATCATCCCGGCCTGCGCTCCCGCTCAAGCCACTAACCCGGCCGTGCGCTGTCTGAACGGCCCGTTTGAGGTTCTCGAAGGCAGCGGGCGCGAAGATTACAAAGGGTTGCTCGTCAAGCTCGAAAGGCGTTTCACGAGCCGGTATCAGTTCACCGCCTCATATGCGTACTCGCGGCTGCGCGGCTTCGATTACGACCTTGACCTCACCAATCCGTTTGCGTTTTCCGGATTCGGCAGCGCGGATCGCCCGCACATCTTCTCTTTCAGCGGAGTGGCTGACCTACCCCTGGGTTTCAGGGCCGGCCTGATTATGAGCTTCGAAAGCGGCGCGCCTATGACGGTCAGGATTCCGGGCGTCACTAGCCTTAACAGCGACCTCAACGGCGACGGCACGAGCAATGACGTCCTGCCGGGGACCAGCTTCAATACGGTCAACCGCGACATCAGCGCGTCAGACCTGCGCCGCCTTGTGGATCAATACAACGCGCAGTTTGCGGGCAAGCCCGCGCTGCGCGGCGGCCAAACTCCATTTCCGACGCTCGCCCTGCCGTCGAACTTCGACCTCGGCGATTCGTTCCAGTCAACTGAAATCCGCCTCTCCAAGGAATTTAACATCATCGCGGAGCGACTCAAGCTGGAATTGACCGGAGAGGTTTTCAATCTCTTCAACACCTCGAACAAGCTCAGATTCAGAGGAGATCTCGACAACAGCTTTGGCCAGGCGACCGACAAGGCCAGTCCCACTTTCGGACTTGGCGGCCCGCGTGTTTTCCAGATCGGCGGACGAATCAAGTTCTGATTAAAGTAAGGGCGCCCGTTTGCCTCTGTCTTTTAACTTGCCCGGCTGCCATTGATGGCGGCCGGGCTTTTTTTAATCGCTCGCAATCGATCGCCACATCTCTGCCAATGTCGTCCGATCGGTTCCCGCCAACAAATTTAACTATCAATTGACTGTCAAAATTCCACAAATGACGATACAATGCGCCCTGTCCGACCGCTCGGTAAGTCTGTCGGCGAATTCTTTCCGAACTTCGTATCACGCATTTTTTGGCGAAGTAGATCAAGAGCATTCCTTAAACAAATAAACTGGGAAAACAGGCTAGGAGATCGAGGTCTTAACGTAAACCTGAGACGTTAGTTACTTGACGTGGCGGGATCGTCTGGATGACGCCCTGTCGCCACGGTTTCTCCATCAACGGGCCAGAAGAGCCTTTTCCATCTGTCCGCCAGGACAATCTTCGGAGGTTTGAATATGCGTGTGCGGTTACTGATTCTATCCCTTTTAACTCTCTCCCTGCCCCATCTCACTTTGGCTCAGGCGACCAATGGCAGCATCAGAGGAACGGTCATTGATCCGAGCGGGGCCGTTCTGTCAAACGCCGCAGTCGCCGTCAAGAACGCCGCCACAGGCTTTGAGCGCAGATTGACGACCAGCGGTGAAGGAACTTATCTCGC
>DASTMP010000220.1:0-25845 GCA_035714085.1 Blastocatellia bacterium | reverse complement strand
CCGCTTGCCGTCCCCGGCGACGAGATGGCCGCCGGCTATTCGCGCGAAGCCGTGTTTTCCGGCGGGCGCATCGAGCAGAAACGAGAGATCGATCACCGACGCCGCGCCTCCGCGATGGTCCAGAGTGAAGGGTTTCATTTCGCCATCCAGGCGGGCAGCCGGAAGTGGCTCGGCAGGCAGAAGTGGCGCGGCGATGAGGAGAATCAAGAGAAAGGCGCGCATTGCGGTTTGCTCAGCCTCCTGTTCGGTCAGAGATGTCAGTTGTTTTGATTCAGCGGGTTATGAATAGCGCGGGTCGCAGTATACGGAAAACCCAAGGCCGGATGACCAAACGAAAGTTGGGGAAAGGTTTGGGTGAAGCTCTTTATTACATTTTTGGCGCCCCCCAACTTTCGTTTGGTCTCAGCGCCAGCGAATTTTCATACAATTCTGAACCGCTGGGTGAAATTCTGACCGTGTCATACCCCCGGAGCATTCATCAGGCTCCGGATTACAAACATAATCAACAAACGCATCGCTCTCAAAAACGCGCTGTAACGCTTGGAAAACAAGGTTCGGGAGTTTCAGCGTCGGCTGCCTAGGCCGCCGCAGATTCCCACATTCCGCGATCCAAACCTGACTGCGGTTTTGGCCGGGTTTGGGCGCCGAGGAAGATTGCTATGAGAGTCACACTGGCTACGATCTGTCTTCTGCTTCTGGCGACTGCGACCTTGGCTCAAAGCGATCGCGGGACGATCACCGGCGTGGTCAAAGACCCGACCGGGGCAGTGGTCGCGCGCGCCGACGTCATCGTCCGAAACATCGCTACAGGAACGGAATTTAAAACTGGCGCCACGGAGACCGGTAATTACGCAATCTCGTCGCTGCCGGCCGGGAGCTACGAATTGCGCGTAGAGGCTTCCGGCTTCAAGAAGTTCGTCTTGCAGGGAGTCCAGGTTCAACTCTTGCAGACCACCCGCATTGATGCGACTCTGGAAGTCGGCGCGGCCGGCGACACTGTCACGGTCACGGCCCAAACCCCGTTGCTCCAGACCGAGAGCGCCGAACAGAGCACCAACATCAGCGGTCAGCTCTTTAACTCTATGCCATTGAATTTCGGCGCGACGAACTCGGTCCGCGGCTGGTTGAGTTTCATTCAACTTGCGCCTGGGGTTTCAGGGACCGACCAAACTGCGAACATCAATGGCTCGCCGGGCGGCTCCTTCAAAATCTATCTCGAGGGCCAGGACGTTACCTCGACCAACGACACTGTCTGGACCAGCACGGTGGCCTCAGCCTCGGTCGAAACGATCGGCGAATTCGCCATCCAAACCAACAACTTCTCGGCCGAATTCGGTCAGGTGCTTGGAGGCGTATTCAATTTTACGACCAAATCGGGCACGAATGAGTTCCACGGCAGCGTTTACGAGTTCCTGACAAACGAGGCGCTCAGCGCGCGGCGTCCACTCTCGACTCCTTTCGCCATCAGTCCGCGCGCGTCGAAAGCGCTCGACCGCAAGCACGATTACGGGTTTAGCGTCGGTGGCCCAGTGCGGCTGCCCTGGCTCTACGACGGGCGGAACAAAACATTCTTCTTTTTCAGTCTGGAGAGGTACCGAAACGTGACGCGCTCGTCAGGAGGCCTGGTGACCTTGCCGACGGCGGCTTATCGCCAGGGCGATTTCAGCGCCGCACTGACGGGCCGCCAACTCGGCGTGGATATATTGGGGCGTCCGATTATGGAGAACGCGATCTACGATCCGCTCACGACCCGCACTGTCACAGTGGGCGGCAAGCAATTCGTCGTGCGCGACCCATTCCCCAATAATGTGATCCCCAGAGAGCGTTTGGACCCGGTGGCGCTCAAGATTCAATCGCTGATCCCCAACCCGGACAATAATGCGTTGACCGCCAACTGGGATCCCAGAATCCCGAACCAGAAATTTCAGCAGATCCCGAGCGTGAAGATCGATCACAATTTCAATCCGGACTCGAAACTCTCCGGATACTGGTCGGTGCAAGACACTACTCAATTCACGGGGCCGGACGGATTGCCGATTCCGATCACGGGCCGGCGCGACCAGAAGATTTACGGCCACACCGTCCGCCTCAACTTCGATCAAACCATTTCGCCGAGGTTTGTGCTTCACCTGGGCGCGGGATACCTTCGCTTCCACAACCCGGACAGCGCGCCTGACGACGTGATCAACTACGATGCCCTCAACGGAATCGGCTTCAGTGGCGCTTCGACAGAGCCTTCGGGCTTCCCACGCATCGTCGGCCCAAGTCTGGGCAATCTGCAGGGCAATCAGGGTGGGATGAGCGCCATGGGGCCTGTTCAGGCCAACAAGTTTTGGAACGACAAGCTGACATCCGTCGCCAACGCCACTTGGGTCCGTGGCTCCCATACCTATAAGTTCGGCGGAGAATTCAAACAGGAGGTCTGGAGCGACTCTAACCTGACCGCCGCCCAGGGCCGGTTGGCCTTCAGCGAAGAGCAGACGGGACTTCCATACCTGGGGGTGACAACCATGGGCGGCGGCTCGATTGGCTATCGCTACGCCAGTTTCCTGCTCGGGATTCCTGACACCGCCACCGTCTCCGCCCCCAAGCAGGTCCAGTGGCGCAAGCAGGCCTGGAGCTTTTACGGTCAGGACGACTGGAAGGTCACGCCCAAACTGACGCTGAACTACGGGCTGCGGTGGGATTATGCCGGGCAAGGACACGAGCTGCATTACCGGGCCAGCATGATCGATCTCACGACGCCGAATCCGTCAGCCGGGGGATTGCCGGGCGCGTTCATTTACGAAGGCTTCGGTCCTGGGCGCTGCGACTGCGCCTTCACCAAGACCTACCCCTATGCCTTTGGCCCGAGACTCTCAGTCGCCTACCGGTTGAATGACAAGACCGTGGCGCGAGCCGGCTGGGGCGTGAGCTACAGCCAATTGGGCAATTGGTGGTATGTCACTGGCGGTTCGCCGACGCTGGGACTCGGTTTCAACTCGATCGATTTCAGCAATCCCGCATTCGGCGAGCCGGCTCTCCTGATGCGCAACGGCCTCCAATACAACCGGTCCGACCTGTTTGCGGCGTCGCTCGATCCGGGCATCCGTCCCTTGCCGGGGCAGACCAGCAGTTTTGGCGACTTCTGGTGGGGCGTCAGAGTGGATCGCAATGGAGGCCGTCCAGGGCGTGTCAACCAGTGGAACATCGCGGTGCAACGCGAGCTGGTCAAAGACCTGACGGTCGAGGTCGCCTACGTCGGTAACCGCGGCGTCTGGCTGGAAGCGGACAATCTGGTCAACGCCAACGCCATCAATCCGGCTCGGCTGCAGGCGCTCGGCCTTGACCTCAATAATCCGGCCGACCGCGCGCTGCTCACCACGCCGCTCACGAATCTGACGCAGGCTCAGGCTCAAAGATTCCCGGCTCCGTATCCCGGTTTCCCGCTCACCGCGACCGTGGCCCAATCGCTGCGCCCGTTCCCGCAGTTCGCCGACGCGTTGGCGGTCAGATGGGCGCCGCTGGGCAATAACTGGTACGACTCGCTGCAAGTGACGCTCACCAAGCGGTACTCGCGCGGCCTGGAATTGACGGCGGCCTATACTTACCAGAAAGAACTCGTGCTGGGCAGCGGCGGCAATCCGGGGCTGCCCGGACCGGGCGCCAACAACGTTTTCAACCGCGACGCGCAGAAATCGATCGCTTCAACCTCACAGCCGCACATCTTCGTAACCGGCTTTACCTACGTCACGCCGCGTTGGGGGTCGAACAAGTTCGTCAGAAATGTTCTTGGCGATTGGACTATAGGCGGCATTCTGCGCTACGCCAGCGGCCTGCCCATCGCCGCGCCCTCATCGAACAACAACCTCTTTCCGCTGCTTTTTCAGAGCACGCGCATGAACCGGGTTCCCGGTCAGCCGCTGTTCCTGAAAGACCCCGGTTGCGGCTGCATCGACCCCAGACAGGACCTGGTACTGAACCCGGCCGCCTGGACAGACGCGCCTCCGGGACAGTTCGGGCAATCCGCCGGTTTTTATAACGATTATCGCTGGCAGCGCCAGGCCTCGGAGAACATGAGTCTGGGCCGCCGCTTCACCATCAAGGAGAAGCTGAAGTTCGATATCCGGGCGGAGTTCTTCAACATATTCAACCGGCTTAATCTGCCCATGCCCACGTCCACCAACCCGACTGCCACAATCACCAGAAACCCGCAAAGAGAACTCAGTGGTGGGTTCGGCTTCATCAACCCGAGCAGCGTCATCGGCCAGCGAAATGGCCAACTCGTGGCGCGGATCGAGTTCTGAAGCCTCTTGGCGAAAAGGCTGTTCAGCGCAAAGGGTCAAAGGTTCGAGGGTTCAAGGATTTCTTTGAACCTTCGACACTTTGACCCTTTGCGATAAAGTGCGATAAAGAAAGATGCGCGATAACTCTTCCGAACCATCGAAACAATCCTCACAGCGCTTTGGGAAAAAAGGCTTGGCGATCGTCTGGTTCGTAGTATGCGTGGCTGCCGCTCAGCCTCAAACCACTTCTCAGCAATCTAACGCCGGATATGCGGAACCCGGAGCATGCGCGGAGTGTCACCGAGAGATCGCGGAAAGCTACGCGCGCACGGCGATGGCGCGGACATTCAGCGCCGTGCGGTCGGAGAATGAGTTTCCCGGACTGAAGAGCGGCGCCTTCCGGCACGACGCTTCGGAAGAATTCTTCACCGTCTATGCGCGCGATGGCAGGTCTTACCTCAAGCGGCATCAAGCCGGTTTCGACGGGGCTGTGACCAACGTCTTCGAGGCGCGGATAGATTACCGGATTGGCTCCGGCAATCACGCTCGGAGCTACATCAGCCGGACGAAAGCGGGAGAATTGATAGAGCTTCCCATGTCCTGGTATGCGGAGAACGGCGGTTATTGGGCGATGAGCCCCGGCTACGACCGGCCCGACCACGCCGGCTTCAGCCGCAAAATCAGTTATCGCTGTATGTCCTGCCACAGCGGATTTATTCAAACCCAATCGCAAATGGACGCAGAGGAGGAAAACGCGCGCTTTCCGGAACGGTTGCCGGAAGGGATCGATTGCCAACGTTGTCACGGCCCTGGTCAAACGCACATCGAAATCGCCCGGCGAGGGGTCGCCCGACAAGGAGCTTCCGTGGAGCGCGTGCGCGGCGCGATCGTCAATCCCGCGCGGCTCTCTCAAGACCTGCGGATGGAAGTCTGCATGCAGTGTCATCTCGAAACCACAAGCTTGAAGCTTCCGGCGACACTTTTGCGTTACGGTCGTGGCGCATTCTCATATCGTCCGGGCGAGCCGCTCGGAGATTACATTCTGCATTTCGACCGCACGCCAGGCTCGGTACAGTACCGCGCGCGTATGCAAGCGGACGCCTCTTCGCTGCGCCAGAGCGAAGGCGAAGATCGGATCGAGTTTGTCAGCGCCGCCTACCGGTTGCGCAAGTCGGCCTGCTACGTGAAGAGCGGCGGATCGCTCACCTGCGTGAGCTGCCACAACCCGCACGAGCCATCGAATACTCCGGCCGCGCTGCGCCGCTACGCCGAAGCCTGCCAGAGCTGCCATCTAACAACCATTCGTAAGCTTGTGGCGGCGCGCCGTCATCCGGTATCGCAGGATTGCGCTTCGTGCCATATGCCGAAGCGCCGGCCATCGGACGCGATTCACGCCTCCATCACAGATCACTTCATACAAACACGTCCAGCCGTAGATCCGATGGGGACGCCTGTCGAGAAGCACGACGGCAATACGTCGCCATATCGCGGCAGAGTATCGCTTTACTATCCCACCAGGCTTGAGAAGACCGCGGAGAACGAACTCTATCTGGCGCTTGCGCAGGTGAAACACGACGCGAACCTCGATCAGGGGCTTCGTGAACTCGAAGCGGCGGTCGCGCGCCACGCGCCCGCGCGTTCGGAATTCTACTTTGAGCTGGCCGAAGCCTACAGGCGGGCCGGAAATCTGCAGAAAGCCATCACGTTTTATGAACAATCGTGCGCCCGCACACCCGCCGAGTGGCGGCATTTTTACCGGCTCGGAACTGCGCTGAACGCGGCGGGACAACCGGAGCGCGCGGCGGCTGCGCTGGAACGCGCGTTTGTGTTGGCGCCGAGGGAACCAACCGTGCTCGAAGCGATCGCAAACCTGCTTTCGCGCCAGGGGAAGACTCGCGAGGCCGTCGCCGCGCTTCAATCCGCGCTCGATCTCGATCCCGAATCGGCGGCTATTCTCTCCAATCTCGGCGCGCGGCTGTTTCAACTGAACGACTTAAAAGGAGCGGAAAATGCCTGGCGTGAGGCTGTCAGGTTGCGGCCCGAAGCGGCGACGATGCGGCTCAATCTGGCGAACCTGCTGGCCGGCAATGGAGGTTTCCGAGAGGCTGAATATCACTTCGAGGCGGCCATTCGAAGCGCGCCTTCATTCGCGGACGCCCATCTGGCGTACGCCATAGCGCTTGCGGCTCGCGGCGACGCCGCGCGATCCGAGAGCCAATTGCGAGAAGCCATCAAATATGCGCCGGATCATTACGAGGCGCATCTGAGACTCGGACAGGCGCTGCGCGACCGTGGCGACGCCGCGGGCGCCGCGCCGCATCTGCGCAAGGCCGCAGAAAGTCCCGATGCCCGCATTCGCGACGCCGCGAACAAGCTATTGAACTTTTGAGATCCTATTTCCCATCGCGCGGAGCTGGGAGTTGAATTCTATTTCCGGAGATGGCCCCTCCCGCGCCTCGAAGGGGACTCTATCTTCCATCTTCTTGTTTCTTTAGAGGCGGCTTGACCAGGGTCGCCAGCAACCCTGCGATCAAAATGCACACGACCAGAAACCACATTCCGGGAACATAAGAGTCGTACTTTTTGCTCAACCATCCCACTACCTTTGGCCCAAAGTAACCGCCGAGATTTCCGAACGAATTGATCAATCCGACCGCCGTCGCGGCTACCGAAGCAGCCATGAATCTGGACGGCCATGTCCAGAAGACCGGCAAGTAGGCATGAACTCCGATCCCCGCCACACATAGGAACGTCACGACCAACGCCAGCGTGTCTCCTGCAAGCAAAGCTAGCGCTAGCCCGATTCCTCCGAGCAAAATCGATAGCGCCGTGTGCCAGCGGCGTTCGCCAGTCCGGTCGGAATGCGCGCTGTTGATCAGCATGGCGACCAATCCGAAAGCGTAGGGCAACGAAGTGATGATAGTTTGCGAGATGATCGAGGTGCCTTTCATCTTCGCGGCCATCGAAGGTAGGAAGAACGTCAGACCGTAATAACCCGTGACGACGAAAATATAGATGGCTGAGAGCAATAGAGTCTTCGGATTCATCAACCCCCGGACAATGCCCCCCCAGAGCGGGTCTTTCCCGTCAGTGAGCATTTCACGACGCTCGCGCTCCAGCTCGCCCATGATCCATCGCTTTTCGTCTTCAGGCAGCCATTTCGCTTCCGAGGGCCAGTCGGTTAAATAGAACAATGTGACGACGCCGAAAATGACCGAAGGAACGCCTTCAAGGATGAATACCCATCGCCATCCCTCCAATCCGCCCAAATTGATGTTCTCCATAATCGCTCTGGAGATCGGCACGCCGATCATCGTTGCGATCGGGATGCCGATCATAAAAAGTGATTTGGCTTTGGCGCGGTCTTCATAGCGAAACCAGTGTGCGAGAAAAACGACAATGCCCGGGAAGTATCCGGCTTCGGCCAAACCCAGGATGAAGCGCAGAATGTGGAATTGATTCTCGTGGCTGGCGAAATTCATCCAGGGCAGGCCGATAAATCCCATCATCGAGGCTATGATCCCCCAGGAGATCATGATGCGCGCGATCCATTTCCGCGCGCTCCACCTTTCGACGATCAGCGTGCCCGGGATTTCGAGCAGGAAATAGCCGATAAAAAAGATACCTGCGCCCGCGCCGATGATGTCGTCGTTGAACCCCAGACCGCCTTCGCCGAGGGGCTTCTTCATCTGCAGTGCGGCGACGCTGACGTTGGTACGGTCAATGTACGCCAAAAAATAGAGCCACAACAGAAACGGCATTAACCGTTTTGTGATTCGCCGCCGAGCGCGCTCGGCTACGGGCAGTTCAACAGAATCCGCCGCGCTTACAGCCATCGCAAATTTCTCCTTGTCGGTGCAGTTGATGAGAACTATCTGCCAGAAGGGCGCCTTGAGCGCGATGCTACTATCGCGGGAAGAGTATGGCAAGCAAAGGTGGGCGTAAGTTTCGTAGGGGCGGGTATTCCCCGCCCGCGTTAGCGATTGGCGCCGATATTTTGCAAACGCCTTCAACGAGAGTTCGAGGAGCGAAGCTCGGCCAGCGACTTGTAGCGCGCATCTCCGGTGACCAGAGCCTTGATCATCAGGCCGAGCTCCCTGCCTTGATTCGGAGGCGGACTCCAGCGCCGCGAATCTCCCGACGCCGGATCGAACTGCAGCCCCCACAATGGCGTCAGGCTCTCGACCGCTGCGGTGAACCGCATATCGCCGTAAGCGCTTTCGCCTCCTCCCGCCGTGGCGACCGGAGCGATCAGCCGGTCGGCGAACCAGTTGAGAACGGCGAAGCGACGTTGCGATTCAGCGTTCGACCGCGCGCTCTCGGGCAGATCATTGAAGGTCGTCAGATTCGCGGAACCTCCCTCGATCGCGAGGGCGGAACCGAACCAGCGAGTCTCTACGCCGTCGACGTAGAGCCGCCCGTTCGAGACGTATAGGGATCGCCAGAACAACAGCCAGCCCGGCGCGGGCATCACGCGCGAATATTCGATCTGGCGCCCGCGCATCGCGGCCAGGTTGCGCTGCGTTTCGACGGCGCGATGATGCTGCCATCCACCAAAGCAGATGTAGAGGGTCGACAAGAGCAGCGCCGCGCGAACGGGTATCGGATTGCGCGTCCGCGCGGTCCAGATCACTCCGATCCAGAGCGGGATCGTGTAGACCGGGTCGACGATCGGTACCCAATCCCACGCCACGCGCAGATTCGTGAACGGCCAGAGCAATTGAGTCCCGTAACTCGTGAACGCGTCGAGCAGGCCATGCGTCGCGTAGCCTATGATCGCGGCGAGCGCCACTTCGCGCTTGTGATCCTTGAACCGCTTCATCAACAGAAATGGTAGCGCGGCAATGAGGCCGCCAACCGGGATAAAAATCAGGCTGTGAGTGAAGTGGCGATGAAACGTCCAGCCCACGGTCGGATCGTTGAATGAATAAATGAAGATGTCGAGATCGGCGGCCATTCCCCCCACCGCCCCTATCAAGCCCGCTCCACGCGGCAATCGGCGTGACAAGGCCGATTGCGCCGCAGCCGCGCCCAGCACTCCCTGTGTGATCGTATCCATGGCCAGAGTGTAACTTTTATTGGCGGTGAAATCTAAGCGGGAATGGTTCTGAATTTCGAAGGACTGGCCGCGCGCCTTCTATTTCTAACGCCGAGCTTCGAACCTCGCGAGCAATTTTACGTCGCCATACAATTCCAGTATGTCGCCGGTGATCTCGAACGAGTCCGTGGCTTCGAGGGCTTTCAAGAATGCTCTCTCCTGACTCATGTAAGGCTCGGGACAGGCCATGCGCGTGGTCGCGATCTGGGTAAACCTCAACATGTCGCCGTTCAACTGGTAACCGCCCCGCATTGAATTACATCCGGCGGAGCCCTGCAAAGTCTTCCCTTCGGGACTCAGTCGCAGATGAGGCTCCTGTCGCCGCGGGGCCGCCGCGGCTGGCCTTCCGTTGAGTTCGACCAGCCTCCAGTCGGTGTTCTCCAACTGCGCGGCGCCATCCCCACTCTGCCGCGATCCGGTCTGATGGGAGGTTGGACAGGGCGCAGCGGCGGTCTGGGCCATGGCCCAGACAGCCGCAACGTAAACGACCAGAATCGAAAGCGAGAAGGCCAGTCTTCTTTTTCCGACGGTCATGCTTCTCAGAAAATAGCGGGTAGTGGGCAGTGAACAGTGGGCAGTTCGTGAACATTGGCGCCACAGTGTAAGCGAACTCCCCACTGCCCACTGCCCACTTTCATCGTTTCAGAGCGGCGCAACGCGACAATGGACGCTCCTCTATGCGCTAGCGTGGCCAGGCCTCGCTGGATGCTAGTTACAAAGTCTTACTTCGAGACCTTGTATTCGATGCGCCGGTTCCTGAATTTACCCTCTTCCGTATCGTTACCCGCGATCGGGTTGCTGTCTCCGTACCCCTTGGCGACCAGGGAATCAGAGTTGACTCCTTTGTCGATGAGGAAGCGGCGCACCGAATCAGCGCGCTGCTGAGAGAGCCTCTGGTTGGCGGCGGAGTTACCGACGTTATCTGTATAGCCGCCTATCTCGAGCACGGTCCCCGTCGGCGCAGATTTGATCGCCGATGCTGATTGCTCCAGCACGGGCATACTCTGCCGCGGAATCTGCGCGCTGCCGGACGGGAAATTGATGATATTTATGTTCAGCGCCCTGGTCAGGTCTTCCGCAGTGAAGCCGGGCCTCAAAGACGATAAAGCCTCGGACGCCTTCCGATTCGCCTCGGTGACCGCAGTGGCGGCCTCGAACGCGCCGATATTCATGCCAGCGCCATAGACAGATTTGAGCTTGGCGACCTGGTCACCCTTCGCGTTCTCAGGCAGCGTTCCGCCGACGTTGATCGAATTCCCCTCAAAGGTCACCTCAGAGCCTGAAGTCTTGAAATTCGACAGCGCCGACGCGAGTCCGGACGTCCAGCCGGCGGCTTTCGTCCGCGGATCGACAGTGATGTCGCCGCTGACGTTCCCCGCGCCAAAAGTCGAGTTGAGCTGATTCACGATGTTCTGTTTGGTCTGGTCATCGGGGACGACGCCAGAGAATCTGATCTTGCCAGCGGAGTTGATCACTGAAAGCCGCGAGTCGCGGCCCGGGACTGTGGGCTGGGCCGGCATCCCGGCTGGCGCCGTGGGCGTCACTGTTACCGGAGCGCGGTATCCGACCTGCTCAGGCTCGTGTCTGCAGGCGCGGTAGACCAGAAAAGCGAGCAGCGGCAGCGCCAGAAACGGCAGCAACCTGAGGAAGGTCGAGCCGCCGGTATCGGGCCGACGAACATGCTCGACTGGAGGTCTGGCCGGCTCTGTCCTGACCGGCTCCGTCCTGATCGGCTCTGTCCTGACCGGCTCGTGCCTCGCCGTGGCCCCGCTCAGATATGAGCTGACCCACGCCGGCAGCCTTGAGGGAACCACGCCCTCAGGTGTGAGAAGATCTACCACTCTCGGAATCATATAGGCCAGCGCCGCTGCGGCGCCGGCGCGCGCGACACCGACATTCGACGACATGCGATTTATCGTATCACCGCCGACCGCCCTTTCGAGTTGCTCCGTCGTTATCGGAGTGTTCGACCCGCGGCTGACCCACGACGAGACGATCTCGCCAAGACCAGAGCGCCTGAATTGATCCAGGAATCCCTGCAAACCTCCGGTCCGTTCGTTGCTGACGAGTGAGAGTAGCGCGGTCATTAATGGGCCCGCTTTTCCTCTCAATCCGAATTGTTCTGAAACTTCATTGATGATTGGCTCAAGAATTGTCATAGCTGCTCCCTCCTTGCCTGAAATGAATCAAAATAACCATCTGCCCTCGGCGGCGCCGGGATGGCTCGGGGAAGTAATTGCTCCACATGCGCGGCGCGTATGGCCGCGCTCAAATGTCGTGGTGAGTAGTCAATCGAAGGAGGATCAGAAACGCTGGAATGACATATAGCCGAACTGAACAATCTGGTCTGTGCAATAAACGGCGACAGTTGTAACATTGTCAGAACCTCGCGCCATTCAGCGCTCAATAAAAATCTTCCTCCTCGGCGTTGGCATCAATCCATGTACCAGAATACCGCCACTTATTTCTCAAGACGCGCGCCATAACCGCCCCGATATTTTAGATACTTTGCCCGTTAATTATTACAATGGAATGCGCTTAGTATTCTGGGCAATTATGGCGCCAAAGGCGCTGGCGCTGTCTCCGGCTCTCTCAGATCGCACGCCTCCTCTCTGGCTCCCTCTAGCCTTTTGATACGCAAATGGCGCGTGGCGCGTCGAGATGAAGTCAACCAAGGATATTTGCGTCAAGGATATTTGCGCCAAGGATATTTGTATGGATATTTGGGAACATTTTGGGATATTGGAGGATATATTGGTTAAGGAGCGATTATGATCATGAATTTGCGCTGGATCTTTGGTCTGTTGATTTTACTTGCGATAAGCCGCGCGACCTTATCGCAAGGAGCTTATCCATCCTCCAATCAAGGCAGTCAAGGATTGGGCGGTCAGGGATCGAACGTCGCGGGCGCGGGCGTGATCACCGGCGTCGTCAAGCTTGGCGACGCTCCGGCGGCTGGGATCACGCTGGCGCTCTTGCCCGATCGAATGGGGCCAATGGCGCAGCAACTGGATATCTCCAATCGCGCCGTCACTGATGAAAAGGGAGAATACCGTTTCACGAACGTCGCGGCGGGCAGATTTCGCGTTACGCCGCTGGCCGAGGCGTTTGTCATTACGAGTGGCGCGACGTCTCTGGGCGGTTCTCCCGGTATCTCGGTGACTGTGAGCGAAGGGCAGACCGTCTCAAACATTGATCTTACGCTCGCGCGCGGAGGCGTGATCACAGGACGCGTAACCGATGGCGACGGGCGACCGGTGATCGCCGGAAGCATCAACCTGACGATGATGGACGCCAATGGGCAACCGCAGCCATTCGCCGGAGCAAACCGATTCGGTTATGAAACCGATGACCGCGGCATTTATCGAATCTACGGTTTGCCGGCGGGACGCTATCTGGTCAGCGCGGGCGGAGGCGACCGGCCGGGCGTGAGCAGGCGCATTCGCTATCCCCTGACTTATTACCCTGACGTAGTTGAACAGGAGCAGGCAAAGACCGTCGAAGTCCGAACTGACTTCAGCGCGGAGGACATAGACATTCACCTCGGCGCGCCATTGAAAACCTATGCCGTCTCAGGCCGCCTGGTTGACGCCGACAGCGGTCAGCCCGCGCCCCTCCTGCCGGTCAACATCGTGCCCCTGCGCGTTCCGGGGCAGGCAGGCGGGGGGGCGTTCGGCGGAGTCATCGGGGGCATGGCCAACGCCGATGGGGTCTTTCGCGTCGCCGGACTGACGTCGGGGCGTTACTCGGCATCTGCCGGGTCATCGGGTTTCCTCGGCGGAGGCTCCGACACGTCCAGCGATTTTTACAGCGACCCGGTCAGTTTTGAAATAAGCGGCGGCGATGTCACCGGCGTTGAGATCAAGGTTCATCTAGGGGCTTCGATCGCGGGCGTCGTTGTAATTGACGGCGGCGCCGATCCTTCGGTCGCCGCGCAGCTTTCGCAACTTATGATCTCGGCCAGTTCGCGCGGCGGTCAATCCCAACAATCTCAGGCGCAGGACCAAGGGCAGGTAGTGCGCGGCGGAGTGGGCGGACGGCAGAATTTCGCTCAGGTCGGCGCCGACGGGGCTTTTCGTATCGGGGGCGTCGCGCCCGGTCGAGTCAGACTCAGCGTCAATAGTCCCGGCGGCTCCGGCGACGGGAACCGGTTTTCACTCGTTCGCATCGAGCGTGACGGCGCGGTCATCAATGGCGACTTCAATGTCAATGCGGGAGAGCAGGTGACGGGTGTCCGCGTCGTCGTCGCTTATGGCGCCGGAGTGATTCAAGGGCGCGTCGTGATCACCGGAGGGACGCTCCCTGCGGGAACGCGCCTTATGGTCTCTGTTCGCTCGCTCAATTCGGCGGGACGGAATCGTCCCGCTCAGGTTGACTCAAGCGGCCAATTCAGAGTTGAAGGATTATTGCCGGGAAATTACGAACTGAGGCTCAATGCCATGGCTTTCCCGGCTGGCCCTGGCGGTTTCGGCGGAGGGCGCGGCGCCGGACGTGGGGCCAGAGGCGCCGCAGGGGCTGGAGCCCCTGGAGTTGGCGGCGGACGCGGCGGCGCTTTCAACAGTTCGCAAATCGCAATCCCCGATGTTCGTCAAACAGTCAGCGTCGTCAACGGATCGCCGTCAAACGTCACGCTCAATCTCAATCTGTCTCAACAATAGCCGTCAATTGCGATGTCGATGAAATTTCAACAGATCATTTTGCTGAGCGCCGCATTTATAGGAACGCCGTTAACAACCTCCACCGCTCAACAACCTTCCGCGCCCGCCAATTCCGATTCGACCAAAGCGCAGAAGGAATCGAGAGCCGGTTCCATCAAAGGCCGCGTCGTCAGCGACGACGGGCAGCCTGTGGCGAATGTCCCGGTCATCGCGACGCCTGTTGGACGCAGCGCCGCGCGCCGTCCGGGGCCGTCCGGCCGTGGAGCGCAAACCAACACCGACGACGACGGCGCCTTCGAGTTTGAAGCCTTGGCGCCGGCTTCTTACGCGATCTCGGCCTCTGCGCCGGGCTACATCACGCCGCCGCCGATCGAGGACGAAAACAGTCTGGGCGTTTACCGCGCCGGCGATGTCGCGAACGTCACGCTCGCGCGTGGCGGAGTCATCACCGGCAAAGTCATGAACGTCGCGGGCAATCCTTTGACCGGAGTCAGCGTCAATGCGATTCGCGTTGGAGGGCTGGATGGTGAGGCCGACAATCAACTTGTGTTTCAAGGCTTCGGTCGCGCCTGGCGCACGGACGATCGCGGGGTCTATCGCATCTACGGCCTCGTCCCCGGCTCCTATATTATTCAGGCAGGGCAAGCAGGGCAGGGCGGCGGACCACGAGGCGCGAGATCGAACCTCCTGTCTCCGTTCAGCGAAGACGCGCCGACCTATTACCCGTCTTCGGCGCGCGACGTCGCAACCCACGTCCCTGTGAGGGCCGGCGAAGAGATTATGGGCATTGACATCAGTTATCGCGGCGACAGGGGGCGCGTCGTCAGCGGCCGCAGCGTTGCGAAGACTGGCGATGGCGGTTTCGGCCCGACGCAAATCGCTTTGAGCGTCGCTGGATCGGACGCCATTGTCGCGACTACTACGCAAATGGACGCGGGCCAGAGGAACATCGGGCGAATAAATAGGGGCGCGAGTCGGGGCTTTGCGTTTTACGGCGTCCGCGACGGCGAGTACGAGATCGTCGCGTGGCGCGCTGGGTATGGGTCGGAGAGCGACGCCGTATCTGCGCCGCGCCGCGTGTCGGTTCGCGGCGCCGACGTCGGCGGCGTCGAGCTGACGCTGGCTCCGCTCGCATCGCTCAGTGGGCGCGTCGTCGTCGAGAAGAAAGCGGCTGTCTGCCAGAAGGCGCGCGCGTCATCGATCGAAGAGGTTTTGCTCACCGCCGAACGCGAGGAAGTTCAGAATCACGAGGCGACGTTAGTGAGCCAATTGACATCGTTGCGACCTGCGGCCCCGAACTCGGCTGGCGAGTTCACACTTCGCAATCTGCAGGCCGGACGCCATCGCATGAATGCGCAATTGCCTGATGAAAACTGGTATGTCCGCGCAATCAGCATGGAGAGCAAGCCGCCCGCGCCTAGCGCGCGCAGAACCGCGACGCGCATCTCTATCAACGTCGCGCGCGACGGCGTCACGCTCAAGCCCGGCGAAAAGCTGCCTGGAATCATAGTGGCAATCGCCGAAGGCGCGGCGGGGGTGAAAGGCCATGTGGTCGTCGATCAAGACGGCAAGCTGCCGGGCAAAGTCCGGGCGTATTTGATCCCCGCCGAGAAAGAGACCGCTGACGATCCGCTGCGTTACGCGCAGGCGAACGCGAGCGGCGACGGCGGCTTCAATTTCAAAAATCTCGCGCCGGGCCGTTATTACTTGTTGGCTAAGCCGGTCACAGCCGTCAGCGAGGGGAAGGCGTCCTCGCGGCTTCAGGCCAGGGATAATGCCGAGCGTGTGGCTCTGCGCAGAGAGGCCGAAGCCGCAGGGAATGTTATCGAGTTGCAGAGTTGCCAACGCATCGCCGATTACAAGCTTTCGATTCAGCGTCGCTAAGCCCTGAAGCCTTTAGCTTAGGAGCAGGCTTGCATGTTCGCTCCTAAACTGCGGTTTGCAAATCAGCCGCCTGCCGTCATAATTCGTCGGGCTCCTCACAGTTTGGTCTCTCCGATAAAATTTAATCTCAAAGGGGAAAGTGATGTCACAAAACAAGAATCGCACCGCGGTTATCGAAACCGACAAAGGCACGATCAAATTCAGCCTTCACGAAGACCTCGCTCCGATCACGACTGCAAACTTTATCGAACTCGCTCAGCGCAAATTTTACGACGGGCTGAAATTTCATCGTGTTGAACAGAACTTCGTCATCCAGGGCGGATGTCCTCACGGCACGGGCACGGGTGGATCGGGCAAGAACATTCCACTCGAGATCTCGCCGAATTTGAAGCATGGCGAGGCGGGCGCTGTGGCGATGGCGCGATCTTCCGATCCGAACAGCGCAAGCTCGCAGTTTTACATCACGCTCTCGCCGACACCATTCCTCGATGGGAATTACGCGGTCTTTGGCCGCGTGACGGAAGGTATGGATGTCGTGCGGCAGATTCGCGTGGGCGACGTGATGGAAAGCGTTACCATCGCCGGCGAGTGACTCGGCCAGAAAAATATCTTTAGGCTGATCGGTCCATAAAACTTATTTACTTAACTCGGCGCGGCTGAATATCGAAAACCTCTTCTTCATCGCGCATCCATTCTGGTTCTATCATCGGCCTCAAAGCGAATCAGATAGAATTAGATATACGATTAATGCGCGTATGAGAGGTTGCAAAAGATGTCGTTCGAGAAAACAAAATGGGTTTGGCAGAACGGGAAGTTTTTACGATGGGACGAAGCGAAGATTCATTCATCCGCCTTCGGGCTTCATTACGGCGTGGGCGTTTTTGAAGGGATTCGCTGTTATGAAACGGATGAGGGCCCGGCCGTCTTCCGGCTGAAAGAGCACATGGACCGGCTCTCCGCGTCTGCGCAGGTTTATCAGCTCGATATTCCATACTCGCAGGATGAGTTGAACGAGGCGATTTGCGAAACGATTCGCCGGAACGAGTTCAAAAGCTGTTACATTCGCCCGACGGCATATTTCGACAGCGGCAGCTTGGGCATTCGCGCCATCTGTCCGGTTGGCGTCAACATCCTGACCTGGGAATGGCCGAACGATTTCGGAGCTGAGAAACTCGCCAAGGGAATGCGCGTGACGGTCTCGCCCTATAAAAAATTCCATTCGAGCATGATCCCTACCACGGCGAAGGCCACGGGCAATTATTTGAATTCGATACTGGCCGTGCGCGAAGCTGCGTCGCGCGGATACGACGAAGCGATCCTGCTCGACATGCATGGCAATCTGGCCGAGGGCGCGGTCGAGAATGTCTTTCTCGTCAAGAATGGGCGGTTGCTGACCAACGATCAGAACTCTTCGATCCTCCTCGGCATCACGCGCGATTCGGCGATGCGGATCGCGCGTGATCTGGGTTACGAAGTCGAAGTCCGCGCGCTGAAACTCGACGAATTGCTCGACGCCGACGAAGCCTTCCTGACCGGCACGGCGATCGAGATCACGCCGATCCGCGAAGTCGACGGACGCGCTATCGGCGCCGGCGCGCGCGGCCCCGTCACGGAAGCGATTCAGAAGACATTCTTCGACGTCGTTTCCGGACGAAAGTCGGAATACCTGCACTGGCTGCGCCCCGTTTGGAAGGAATCCGGCGCTCGCAAAGCGGCTTGAACGGCTCAATGATAATAGACAGGATTTACAGGATTTATCAGGATATTATGAATTGAGATCAATTCTGAGAAATCCTGTAAATCCTGTCTATTTCTGAGGGAAAAGTGATGGAGCGGTTACATGATCATCACGACGCCATAGCCTGGCGCCCGACCGATGACGTGGTTGCGCGCGCGCAATTGACGCGCTTCATCTCCTTCTGCGGCCTCACGACATTCGACGAACTTTATCGCCGATCGATCACCGACATCGAGTGGTTTACTGAACAGGTCCTTCGCTTTCTCGACATCCAATTCGACAAGCCTTACAACCAAATCGTCGACCTTTCGCGCGGCGTGGAATGGCCGCGCTGGCTCATAGGCGGGCGGCTCAACATAGTCGGAAGCTGTCTGGATCGCTGGGAAGACAGGCCGACGGCGCGCCAGCCGGCCGTCATCTGGGAAGGCGAAGAGGGCGCTTGGACTCGCGAACTGGGTTACGACGATCTGCTGATCGAGGTCGAACGTTGCGCCGCCGGCTTACGCGCCTGTGGGTACGGTCGTGGCGACGCGATCGGCATTCATCTGCCGATGGTTCCCGAAACGGTGATCGCGCTGCTGGCGATCAACCGTATCGGCGGAATCGCCGTGCCTCTCTTTTCCGGCTACGGACCGACGGCCATCTCGTCGCGGCTGCGCGATGTCAACGCCAAGGCCCTGTTCACCTGCGACGCGTTCCCGCGCCGCGGCAAGCCGGTCAACGCGAAGCAAGTCGCGGATAACGCGGTCGCCGATTGCCCGGATATCACGCGAGTAATCGTCGTCCGCCGGATGCGGGTGACCACGCCGATGAAGCCCGGACGCGACCTGACCTGGGATCAATTGCTGGCGACGGGCGATATGGCCGGCGGCGAGGCGCGCCGGATCGAAGCTACCGGCGCCGAAGACCCGTTGATTGCGATTTACACATCGGGAACGACAGGTCGGCCCAAAGGCATCCTGCACACGCACTGCGGTTTCCCCGTGAAATCGGCTCAGGATATGTGTTTCGGAACGGACGTCGGACAGGGCACGCGAATTTCATGGATAACCGATGTCGGCTGGATGATGGGGCCTTGGCTGATTTACGGCGCGTTAATTTTAGGCGCGACTATTGTTCTTTACGACGGCGCGCCGGACTTCCCACAGCCGGATCGGTTATGGGATTTCTGCGCGCGGAGCAAGGTCGAGGTTCTGGGTATTTCGCCTACTCTCGTGCGCGCGTTGGCCGCTCACGGCGACCAATGGGTCGAAAAACATGATCTTGCGCCATTGCGCATCTTCGGCTCGACGGGCGAACCATGGAATCCCGATCCTTGGTGGTGGTTGTTTGAAAACGTTGGACGGCGACGCATACCGATTATCAACTACTCGGGCGGAACTGAGATCTCCGGCGGAATCCTGATGAGCAACCCGCTGCTGCCAATCAAACCGTGCGCGTTTTCGGCGCCGTGCCCCGGCATTGCGGCTGACGTGGTTGATGAAAACGGCGATTCGGTTCGCGGCGCGGTCGGAGAGCTTGTCATCCGCAACCCCTGGATCGGCCAGGCGCGAGGTTTCTGGAAAGACGAAGAGCGTTATTTGCAAACTTACTGGTCGCGATTTCCGAACGTCTGGGTTCATGGCGATTGGGCGATGGTTGACGCCGACGGCCATTGGCGTATCTTGGGCCGTAGCGACGATACGTTAAAAATCGCGGGCAAGCGAGTCGGCCCCGCCGAGGTCGAATCCATCCTGGTGGGGGCCGAAAACGTCATAGAAGCCGCGGCCATCGGCGTCCCCGATGAATTGAAAGGCGCGGCGCTCGTGGCCTTCTGCGTTTTGACTCCCGGCGCGGATGGAGACGCTAGATTAGAAGAAGAGTTGAGAGAACGGGTCGCGGCGGAATTGGGCAAACCGCTGCGCCCCGAAAAAATCTACTTCGTCGAATCATTGCCGAAGACGCGCAACGCCAAAGTGATGCGCCGCGTAATCCGCGCCGCGTTCCTGGGCGAAGACCCCGGCGATATGACCGCGCTCGAAAATCCGGCGGCGGTGGAAGCGATTCGACAGGCGGGGAAATAGTTTGTGGCGCCGCCTGGTGGCCTTTGGAAATTAAATGCGACAATAGCTCAGGGGCGGGTATTCCCCGCCCGCGTCCGTGATCGAGACGACCGGGCGCGGAATACGCGCCCTTACATTGTTAAAGTTATTTTTCAAACACCATCGAGCGGCGCTACGAACAAAAGACAGAGGTATAGCTTATGCAAACGGCATCAGCGTCAGTTAGCGAAGAGTTTTTGACGGATGACTTGGGGTTCGAAGAGATCAGCATGCTGCCGATAGATCATCCCGGCGCTCACGACCCGGAATATCGCGCGCGGCGAAATTTTATCGCTAGGCTGGCCAAACAGTACCGCGAAGACCCACAGCACGCAATTCCCGACGTAGATTACACGCCGCAGGAGACGGCCATCTGGCGACATGTTTACGACCAGTTGGAAGAGACCCAAAGGCGGCGCGCCTGCTCGCTCTATTTGGAATCCAAACGCAAGCTCGGCATCAGTCGCGACCAGATTCCGCAGCTCCGTGGCCTCGACAAGCGATTGAAATCGACTTCAAACTTTCATCTTGCGCCGATCGAGGGGCTGGTCGAGACGCGCGCCTTCCTGAGCTGGCTGGGCAAGCGGACGATGCTCTGCACACAATACCTGCGGCATCATTCGCGCCCCGATTACACGCCGGAGCCGGACATCGTCCACGAGATCATCGGCCACATTCCGAATTTCACCAACCCCGACTTCGCCGACTATTCGCAATCCATCGGCAAAGGCGCCGTCATCGCCGGCGACGAACAGTTGGAGCAGCTCGGGCGATTGTACTGGTTCACGGTCGAGTTCGGTCTGGTCGAAGAAGGGAGCGAGATCAAGGCCTTCGGCGCAGGTTTGCTGTCGTCCTACAGCGAACTCGAACACGCGTTCGGCGATGAGGTCGAGCGGCGCAAGTTCGACCTTGAAGAGGTCATCCACACGTCGTATGACTATTCGGATATGCAGCCCGTTCTGTTCGTGATCCCGTCGTACGCGTATTTGAAGGACGTGACGCGGGAGTTCATCGGAAGGTTCGGGAAGCATGGCGATCAGGAAGTCGCGCCAATGAGAGCGCCTCAAGTGTTTTGGTAAGGTGTTATGAGCAATAATCCGTTAAAAATCCGACAAGTCCATCACATCGAGTTTTACGTCGGCAACGCGAAGCAGGCCGATTTCTTCTACCGCAATGCGTTCGGCTTCGACCGCATCGCTTACACGGGGCTGGAGACCGGCAACCGCGAGCAGTGTTCTTACGCGCTCCAGCAGGGAACATTCAAGCTTTTGCTGACGACGCCGTACACGTCGCGTGACGCTTCGAGCATGCACATCATGAAGCACGGGGACGGCGTGCGCGACATCGCGTTCGAAGTGGACGACGCCGATTACGCGTTTGAGGAAGCTCTGGCGCGAGGCGCCGAGCCTGCGGTCGCGCCGTATTCGATCAAGAGCGAGCGAGGCGAAGCGCGTCGCTCTGCGGTCAAGATTTACGGCGACACCATCCATTCGTTCTTCTCGAAGCTGAGTTACGGCGGCCCGTTCATGCCGGAATTTGTCGAATCGCGCGCGCCGGGGCGCAACGCCGGTTTGCTGCGGCTTGATCATTATGTCGCCAACGTCGAGTACGGGCAGATGAAGGTGTGGGAGGAATGGTACCGCCGCGTGCTCGGGCTGGAGCGGTTCATGACCTTCGACGACAAGGATATTTCGACAGAGTACACGGCGCTCAACAGCATCGTCATGGCGAATGAGTCCAGGAGCATCAAGTTCCCGATCAACGAGCCCGCGCACGGCAAGCGCAAGAGCCAGGTCGAGGAGTACAACGAGTTTTACCAGGCGCCGGGCGTGCAGCACATCGCCATGCTTACTAAGGACATTGTCGCGACCATTCGCCAATTGCGCGCCAACGGCGTGGAGTTTCTGGAAGTCCCCGACAGCTACTACGAAATGTTGACCGATCGCGTCGGCAGGGTTGACGAAAATATCGAAACGTTGCGCGAACAGCGCATTCTGGTCGACCGCGACGAAGAGGGCTACCTGCTGCAGATCTTCACCAAACCAGTTGAAGACCGCCCGACGCTCTTTTTCGAGATCATCCAGCGCAAAGGCGCGCAAGGCTTCGGCAAAGGCAATTTCAGGGCCTTGTTCGAGGCCATCGAGCGCGAGCAGGCGAGGCGCGGAAATTTGGTTTGAGGCATTGCCACAGAGGTCACAGAGAACACAGAGGCAATATCTTTTTCTGAAACGCTCTGTGTCCTCTGTGACCTCTGTGGCTTTGAGTTTTATGGCGATGCAGATTCAGTATCAATCAGGATTTGGAAACGAATTTGCGACGGAGGTGATTCCGGGCGCATTGCCTGTCGGGCAGAACTCGCCGCAGAAGGCGCCTTACGGACTTTACGCCGAGCAGGTCAGCGGCTCGTCATTCACCTCGCCGCGCGCGATCAACCGCCGGACCTGGACTTACCGCATCCGCCCGTCGGTCACGCACAAACCGTTCAGGCAAATCCCGAACAATTTGCTCCGAAGCGCGCCTTTCGATGAAAAGCCCGCCACGCCGAATCAATTGCGCTGGGATCCACAGCCTCTTCCTTCGGGGCCGGTCGATTTCATTAACGGTTTGATCACAATGGCCGGCTGCGGCGATCTGGCGTCACAAACGGGCGCAGGAATTCACATATACGCCTGCAACGCTTCGATGCGCGACCGCTTCTTTTACAACGCCGACGGCGAGACGCTCATCGCGCCGGAGCGCGGGCGTTTGCTGATCAGCACGGAGCTTGGCGTCCTGGAGGTCGCGCCTGGCGAAATTTGCGTTCTGCCGCGCGGGTTGAAATTCCTGGTCGAATTGCCAGATGGTGAAGCGCGCGGCTACGTCTGCGAAAATTATGGCGCGCAATTCCGGCTGCCCGAACTCGGGCTGATCGGCGCGAACGGCCTCGCCAACGCGCGCGACTTCCTGACGCCCGTCGCCGCTTACGAAGACCGCGAAGGCGATTTCCGCATCGTCGCAAAATTCCAGGGCAATCTGTGGGAGGCCGCGATCGATCATTCGCCGCTCGACGTGGTCGCCTGGCATGGCAATTACGCGCCGTACAAATACGACCTGGCAAGGTTCAGCGCCATCAACTCGGTCAGCTTCGATCATGCCGACCCATCGATCTTCACCGTGTTGACATCGCCGTCGGACACGCAGGGCATGGCCAACGTCGATTTCGTGATCTTCCCGCCGCGCTGGATGGTGACCGAACACACGTTCCGCCTGCCCTACTACCACCGCAACGTGATGAGTGAGTTCATGGGCTTGATCTTCGGCCAATACGACGCGAAGGAAGAAGGTTTCACGCCCGGCGGCGCGAGCCTGCACAATTGCATGTCGGCCCACGGCCCTGACGCCGACGCTTTCGAGAAGGCTCGCGACGCCGATTTGAGGCCGCAGCGTTATGAGAACACGCTGGCTTTTATGTTCGAGTCGCGTTACGTGATTCGCCCCACGAAATTCGCGATGGAGACCGAGAAGCTGCAGAAAGATTACATTGATTGCTGGCAGGGGCTGAAGAAGAATTTTGATTCGCGCGAGGTTGACGTGATCCTACAGCCTCAACTGAAGTAAAAGATGAATCATTCGCTACGAGATTTGTTGTTAGGCCTGATTGATTACGCGGGACTGTTCCCGCCCGCCGCGCTCGATATGCCGACGGCGACGCGCAAATACGCCGAGTACCGCGAAGGCAAATACCGCTGGGCGCTCGGACGATTTGTCGTTCCGGTCGCAAGGCTCGACGAATTTGAAAGGGCAACGGAAGGGATATTACCGGCCGGCGGGTTGGATGGCGGTTGGGAAGGGAATGATTTTTGGAGATTGAGCGCGCTCGGCGGGGCCGATCTGCCTTCCGACCTGAGCAGGATCGCCGAGTTCAATCAAAAACACGCGACGCCGGGTTCACACGCGGGCGCAGCCGTCATTGACACCATTGAAATCAAAGCCGCGCGGACAGACGACATCGAAAACGCAATGAGGTTGATGCCGTCGAAACTCGCGCCATATTTCGAGATTCCGATCAGCGACGGTCCAGCCGAATTGGCAGAATTGATCAAGAGACTTGCCGAAACGGAAGCGCGGGCAAAAGTTCGAACCGGCGGCGTGACTGCTGACGCTTTCCCTTCATCATTCAATCTCGCGCGCTTCATCAAAATTTGCGCTGAGGAGGATGTCCCGTTCAAAGCCACCGCCGGACTGCATCATCCTCTGCGTTCCGTCAACAGGCTGACTTACGCGCCCGACAGCGAGTCTGCGATGATGCACGGGTTCTTGAATGTTTTTCTGGCCGCCGCCTTCGCGCAAAGCGGAATGGACGTTGACCAGCTCGTTGAATTGCTCGAAGAGAAATCTCCCGAAGCCTTTCAATTCGACAGCGGCGGCGAGACGTGGCGCAACGAGGTGGTCGTCAGCGCGCAAGCCGAAGCGGAGTTCGGGCAGATAATGCGCGGCTGCGTGACCTGGCGCGACGAGATGATAGTCAGAGGGCAATTGCGAAACTCCCGCAACTTGCTCGCCATCGCCTTCGGCTCCTGCTCGTTTGAAGAGCCGATTGAGGATTTGAAAAAGATTGGCCTGCTATGAGCTATTCGATTAACGAAACCCACGATCCGAACCTGCGAAGCTGGGTCGAGTCAGCCAATGACCCAAATACGGATTTTCCTATTCAGAATTTGCCGTTCGGTTTATTCGACAGAATTGATAGTGGCTTCAAACGGCGGGTCGGAATAGCCATCGGTGATCAAGTGTTGGATTTGGTTGAATGTTGTAGCGCTGGTCTTCTTTCATTGAAAGATAACCTATCCTGGATGTTATCGAACAGCCTGAGCTTGTTAATGCAGATGGATCGCCCGGCAGGATTTGGACGTAACTTACGTCGCGAGGCGATGGAGTTATTGCGAGAAGGCGCCACGAAGATTCAGGATTACCAAAAGGCTCACCCGGAAAACGTTAGCCTTCTCGCGCCGATGTCTGATGTTCATATGCGACCGCCGACCGTGATCGGCGATTACACGGACTTCTACGCTTCAATCTATCACGCCACAAATATCGGCAAAATGTTTCGCCCCGACCAGCCGCTGATGCCGAATTACAAATGGGTTCCCATCGGCTATCACGGACGCGCGTCTTCAATCGTGGTCAGCGGAACTCCGATTCGCCGCCCTGTCGGACAAACCAAGGACGACAACGCCGAAGCGCCCGTTTTCGGCCCGAGCAAGGTTTTGGATTACGAACTCGAAGTCGGATTCTTCGTCGGGCAAGGGAACGAACAAGGCCGGCCGATCAAGATCGCCGAAGCAGAAGACCACATCTTCGGCCTGTGTCTGGTCAACGACTGGTCGGCGCGCGACATCCAGCGTTGGGAATATCAACCGCTTGGGCCGTTTCTGTCGAAGAGTTTCGCCACGACAATTTCGCCGTGGATCGTGACGATGGAAGCGCTGGCGCCTTTTCGCGCGCCCGCGTTCGAACGTGCGGCGGGCGACCCTGAGCCGCTGCCTTACCTCGATCGGGCGGAAAACCGCGAGCGCGGCGGCTTCGACATCAAACTCGAAGTCTTCATTTCAACCGAGCAGATGCGCGAAAAATCCATCGCGCCGCATCGCCTCAGCTCAAGCAACACGCGGGACCTCTACTGGACATTTGCGCAGATGCTCACCCATCACACGAGCAACGGTTGCAACCTGGGACCAGGCGACCTGCTCGCAAGCGGCACGGTCTCCGGCGCGACTAAAGACAGCATGGGTTGTTTGATTGAATTGACCGGGCGAGGCGCCGAGCCGATCAATCTGCCGACCGGCGAAGTTCGGAGATTTCTGCAGGATGGCGATGAAGTGGTCTTTCGTGGATATTGCGAGCGCGAAGGATTCAGGCGAATCGGTTTCGGCGAATGCCGCGGGATCGTGACGCCTGCCGTCGTTCAGTGAATCGTCATTCCAATCAACTGCGGCATCGTTTTTCCAATCTCATCATTGATCACCAGATCGGCGATTCCGTCTATCGGTGTGGGCGTGCGGTTGATGATGATCAAAGCCGCGCCGTTCCGCTTCGCCAGTTCGGGCAGCGCCGCCGCCGGATAGACGACCAGCGACGATCC
>DASTMP010000219.1:0-25037 GCA_035714085.1 Blastocatellia bacterium | reverse complement strand
TCGCGCGGCAGCGATCAATAGAGTGCGGCGTTACGGCCGCTTCGCCGATCCTGTTCTCCGAGAGGCGATGAACAGCGCCATTGACAACGCCTCGCGCGTGGCCATCGATAATCTGATGGCGGCGGTGGCAAAGCCTACCAGTCAACAATGAACGGTTAGGTCAGTAGATCAAAATAGGCGCAGTAACGCGCGCGATTACCGCACGGCTGTCTCATAGGTCAGCCGCGCGGCAATCGCGCGCGGTGCTGCGCCTATTTTCCCCTCTTTGATCTTCCCATGAACTGAATGTGGAATCCCACATTGAGAAGGCTTGGATAACCTCTGTAATCCTCCCACAAACCGCAGGCGGAATCCCACATTGAGATAACGTGGCGGCGGATCTGTCGCAGCCAACCCCAGCTAACTATTATCCGCGGCACAAGGAGGAATTACTTATGATGAAATCTGTGATCCTATCTCGCCCGTGTTCAATGATTCTCAGGCTTAGTGTGACATGCCTGATCATCTTGGCTCTTAACCTGCATATTGGAACAGGCGCCGTCAATTCGATTCTGGCCAAATCGCTGGAACCAAAGGCTAAAGTCAACTCGGGTCCAATCGTTGGTCTCGAACCGGCCAACCCTATGCCCATCGCTTATCGCTCCATAGTCATCAAAGGGGGAGAAGGGCGGAGAGTTCTCTCGCAATTAAGGTCTGAAATCGGAGAAGAAAAAATGGCGGTTTTACTCAAGCTGAACCGGCTCGATGAGCAACATCTTCGCGCAGGCGTCACGCTTCTCATACCGGAACATATTGACGAATTGAACGCTTTCTCGCCGTTTCCACGCAGATTAGAGACTGCCCGCGAGGTTCCAAAATTGATCCTCGTTTCGCTCCGCGTCCAGGCCTTCGGCGCCTATGAGTTTGGCAATCTCGTGCGATGGGGCCCGACCAGCAGCGGAAAGAGAGCGACGCCGACGCCCGCGGGACTCTATCACACCAACTGGAAATCGAAGGCGACACGCAGTTCAATCAACGAAGAGTGGCTGCTGCCCTGGTATTTTAATCTCGACAACAAGCGGGGAATTTCATTCCACCAATATGACCTGCCCGGATATCCCGCCAGTCACGGTTGTCTCAGACTGCTCGCGGATGACGCCGCCTGGATTTATGGTTGGGCCGACCAGTGGACCCTTTCCGCCGATCGCCGCCGTGTCGAGGCTCACGGGACGCCAGTGATCGTCTTCGGCAAATATGACTATGGGAAGCAGCCCCCTTGGAAAAATCTCGATACGAATTATGGCGCAGCGAGTGTGAATGGAAATGAGTTGGAGGAAGCGATCCGGCTAGACCTTCCGACTTCCGACGCGCTAAATCGGAACGGCTCTCTTTAACGCCATTCATCTCACAACTTGATTATCAATTTGCCCTGGTTCGAGCCGTCGAAGAGTTTATTCACCGCCCGAGGCGCTTGCTTCAATCCTTCGACGACGTCCACGCGGTATTTGAGCTTACCCTCCATATACCACTTGATCAGTTCGGGGATGGCCTCGGATGCGCGAGACATGAAATCGAGCACGATGAAGCCTTGCATCTTCGCGCGGCGGGCCAGGATGTTGATCAAATTGTATGGGCCGGGGGCGGGCGCCGTGACGTTGTATTGCGAGATCATTCCGCAGACGCTGATCCGCGCGCGCAGGTTGATCATTGCCAGTACGGCGTCGAGGATTTCTCCGCCGACGTTGTCGAAGTAGATATCTATGCCGTTCGGGCAAGTTCTCTTCAACCCCTGGCGGATGTCCTCCGTCTTGTAATTGATAGCGGCGTCGAAGCCCAGCTCATCCACGATCCATTTGCATTTCTCGTCGCTGCCGGCAATGCCGACGACGCTGCAGCCTTTGATCTTGCCTATCTGGCCGACGATCGAGCCGACCGCGCCGGCGGCGGCGGATACGACGAGCGTTTCGCCCGGCTTTGGATCAGTGATGTCCAGCAATCCGAAGTAGGCCGTCAATCCGATGTGACCGAACAAGCCTAGATAAGCAGTCAACGGGATCGCCGGGTTATTCGGAAGTTTGTTCAAACCCGCGCCATCGGAGACGGCGTATTCCTGCCAGCCGAGAAAGCCCTGCGCATTGTCGCCGACCTGGAAATTCGGATTGCGCGACTCTTCAACGACGCCGACCGTTCCGCCCAACATGACGCTCCCGAGCGGAATCGGCGCCATATACGAGCCTTCCTCTCTGACCCAGCCGCGGTTCGCCGGGTCGAGCGACAGATAGAGGTTCCGGATGAGAACCTGACCTTCCTGCAATTCGGGCAGGGGTTCTTCAGCCCACTGAAAATCCGTCTCCTTGATCATTCCTACCGGACGCGCGACCAGTCGCCATTGATGATTGATTCCTTGTGTCATTCGATGTTCTCCTCAGCTTTCTTCGTGCTCTTCGTGGTTGATGTTCATTCTTTTCTCCAGCGTCGCTCGCGATCTGAACGACCCCATTTGCCTATTTATTATGACACGGCGGCGCCTTAATCTCAGTGACAAACTGTCACGCCAATGGGCGCCGTCCAAATTGATCGAGTTTCACTCTCCTTGCAGAATCATGGGTTTGGCGAAATGCGGACGTCTGGCGCCCATTTTGCTGAGTCAATTAGCGTCCTAAATGGACGCTGCACTGGAAGAATCGATAGAGTTCAAATTGTTCCCAAAGTCGAAGTCGGATTGCTGGTCCGAACAATACCCAATAGCAGCAGTATCTTTCGTGGGACATGCCGCTAACTGGGGCTGATCATCAATCCAATGCGTAGCCTCACCAATCCTTTGCGGCAGTGTCTTTGGGGGACCTGTCGCTGATCGGCGCAGTCGACGCTCTTCAACTGAGGCCCGAAGTGTGTCGGCTACCTTGATGAAAGGAGCGAACGACACCGTATAGCGCAACATCGAGTAGCCCCCCCCAGGAAGAGGGTGACAGGTCAAGGCGTGTACCTGTCACCCTTATTCTATTTATAATGCTTTTCCGCTCCTTATAGATGTATTGAGTTGCCCCGTTACGCGGAAATGAAATTCCTCATCAGTAATTCAGGCCGCACAATCCTGTGGGCGATAGCCATCATCGTCATTTCAACGATGTCGGCGATGGTTGTTACGTGGCGCGCGCCAGCTTTGAAACTGGCGGCGCGTGACGCGCTCGTCCGCGCTCGTGGGGCGACGAGGCCGCCGGATGAGGTCGTCATCGTGGCGATCGATGAAGCGAGCGTTAAACGCTTCGGGCGGTTCCCCTGGCCACGGCGCTTGATGGCGCAGGCGCTTCGCAAACTCTCCGACGCGCATCCGAAAGTGATCGCGCTCCACGCGCTCTACTCCGATCCGACGAATGAACACGATGATGCGGCGCTCGCGGAAGCCATCAAACGCGCGGGCAACGTCGTGGTCGCCGCGCAACTGGTCGAGGCGCCGCAGGGCGGCGCCGACGGATGGGCGCGTCCACTCCCCGCGATTGAAAAGGCGGCCGCCGCCACGGGGCACGGCAATGTGCTGACGGACTCCGATGGCGTGGCGCGCTCTCTGACTCTGCGCGAAACCGATGACGAAGGGAACCCGCTCTGGGCGATGGCCGTCGAGATGATTCGCGTCGGCGACGGCTTGCGCCCGGACGACGTCCGCGACGCGCCGGAGGGGGTGAAGATCGGTTCTCGCCTCATTCCCGTCGAAGCCGAAACGGAGACCGACGCCTTCGCGACGCGTGAAGCGGAAAGTTCACCGCAGATCTTCCGCGCCAGCCGAATGGCGATTGACTACATCGGGCCGGCGGGTTCATTCGCCGACCGGATGGTGAGCATCGCCGATGTGATTGACGGCCGCGCCGAGCCTGAAAAATTCAACGGCAGATACGTCCTGATCGGCGTGACGGCGGCGGCGATGGGCGACCGCGTGGCCTCACCGTTCAGCGACCGGAACGGCGCCCTGACGTCGGGAGTCGAAGTTTCAGCCAACGCGATCACGACCATTCTGCGCTCGCGCTTTTACCGGGAGACGCCCGACTGGATAGCGGCGCTTCTCGCGGCGCTCCTCGCGGCCATTGTGGTCGGCGCGCTGATCCTGGCGCAGGGCAATCGCGAATTTATAAAGCAGATCGCCGCGCTCTTGGGAATAGCGGCGCTGACCCTGTGGCTTTCATATTTCGCTTTCGTTCGTTGGATGGTCGCGCCGCCGATAGTTTCAACAATAATCTCGCTCGTAGTCGCGGCGCCGCTGGCGCTGCTGCTGCGTTCGTTGATGGTCAGCGCGAGCCTCGACGATCGAATCGGCGAGATGACGAGGGAGAGCGCGCGCCTTTCGCCGTTCGCGATCGAGAGCAAGGCCGGAGACGCGGAGCCGGCCTGGTGGCCGCGCGGGGCCGCTCGCAAGGCGCGCGCGCTCGCCGCGCTGCAGGAGCGGTTGTTCGCGCGGACGCAGTTCGTAGACCGGGCGCTTCAATCGGTCGAAGACGGTCTGCTGATCGCCGACGCCGCCGGGAGCATCGCTTTCGCCAACCCGCGCGCCGCGAAAATCTTCGGACTCACCGAGCGCTCGCTGCTCGGCAGCAACCTGTTCGACCGGTTGAGCGAAATCGAATACGGCGCGGACAAACCCGCCGCCGATCGGGCCGGCGGTCTGTCGCGATTGCTCGAAGATCGCGTAGCGATCGAGCGAGAAATCATTGTTGGAGAGGCCGAGCCGCGATATTATACGCTGCGAATGGCGGTGGTCAGCGATGATGCGAGTGGGTCTTGCGCGCCGCTGGGCGTCGTCGCCACACTCTCCGACATTACCAAACAGCGCGAATTGCAGCGAATGCAGAATGACGTGATGCGTCTCGTGACGCATGAGATGAAGACGCCGTTGACCGCGATCAAGGGGATGAGCGAAGTCATGATGAAGTTCGATCCCGGCGCGGAGAAACGGCGCGAGATGAGCGCCGCTATCAACGAAGCGACCCAGCGGATGGCGCGGATGATTGACGATTATCTGGACCTGACGCGTCTCGAATCCGGCGCCCGTGAGCCTCGACTGGCGTTCCATCGGATCGAATCGCTGGTCGAACAGAACCTGCTGCTGCTCGACCCGGTTGCGGCGCGACGGGGCGTCACGCTAATCCGCAAGCTTTCGCCCGACCTGCCGCCGATTCTCGCTGACGCGGATCTGCTGGCGCGCGCCTTGACGAACCTTGTCGCCAACGCCATTAAATACAGCCCCATTGACACTGATGTTTTAATCTCGGTACAGGCCGGAGAAGACAACCTATTCATCGCCGTCGCCGATCAGGGGTATGGAATCCCGCCGGAACACCAGGCGAGCATTTTCGAGAAATTCTTTCGCGTGCCGAGCGTGGAAGACGCCGAGACGCCTGGCACGGGACTCGGATTGGCGCTCGTCCGCGAGATCGCCGAATTGCACAGCGGGCGAGTGACGGTCGAAAGCGAACCCGGCGTCGGCTCAATTTTTACGCTGCGATTGCCATTGAATCGAAAACCAACATGAGTCCGATATACGTAATGTTGAGCATAGCCCCGTACACATAACGTTCAAACGCAACAATGTTACAAGCTCCCCAGATTCTGGTCGCCGACGACGATCGTCTGATTCGCCTGACCTTGGAGGCCGGATTGTCTCTGTATGGTTTTCGCGTCTCGCTCGCCCGGAGCGGGCGTGAGGCGCTTCAGGCCGCCCTGGAAAAGAGATTCGACGGCATTATTAGCGACGTTTACATGGCCGACGGTGACGGGCTGATGGTGTTGCGCGAATTGCGTTCGTCTCAACCGGAGACGCCGATCATCCTGATGACCGCTGTGGGGTCGGTCAATCTGGCGGTGCGCGCGATCGAAGAAGGCGCGACCGATTTCATAGCCAAGCCGTTCGAGGTCGAGGCCCTTGCCGATCTGTTGCATCGTCATTTGAGGGCGCGCGTCGAAACCGGCGCGCGCCCTCATTCCCCGGAGGAGGAAGCAGGCGGCTCGCCGTCGGGCGCCTGCCCCCTCGTAGCAAATGAGGATGATTTTTCGGGTTCGGGGTTGATCGGACGCAGTCCCGCAATGGTCAAGACCTACAAACTTATAGCGCACGCGGCGCGGATCGACGCCACGGTCCTCATCACCGGCGAGTCCGGCGCTGGAAAGGAACTGGCGGCCCGCGCCATTCATGACTTCAGCGCGCGGCGCGACAAGCCCTTCATCGCGATCAACTGTTCGGGGCTGACCGATACGCTCTTGGAGGCCGAACTGTTCGGCCATGCGAAAGGCGCCTTCACCGGCGCGATCGGAGAGCGCGCGGGATTGTTCGAGGCCGCCGACGGCGGGACGCTATTCCTGGACGAGTTGGCTTCGACGAGCGCCGCATTTCAGGCCAGCCTGCTGCGCGTGTTGCAATCGGGCGAGGCGCGGCGCGTCGGATCCACGCAAATCCGGCGGGTGAACGTCCGCGTCATCGGCGCGACCAATATGCCGCTCCGCGAATTGGCCGAGCGGGGAAAATTCCGCTCCGACCTCTATTACCGTTTGAGCGTCCTGACCATCGATCTGCCGCCGCTGAGAGAGCGAATGGGAGACGTGGAACTGCTCGCCCAACACTTTCTTCGGAAGCTGGGCGGCGAGACTGCGCCCGCTTATCTGACCCGCGAAGCTCTCGATGCTCTTCGCAACTATCACTTCCCCGGCAACGTGCGTGAGCTGGAAAATGCGCTCACCAGGGCCGTCGCCCTTGCGACTAATGGCCCTGTCACGCTAGATTGCTTGCCGCCTCATATCGCCGAAACCAATCGAAAACAGACCCCCTTGACCGATGACCCCATGCGAAGCTTGGCGGGCGACTGGCCTTCCCTGGACGAATTGCAACGTCGCTATCTGGCGCTGGCGCTCGAGAAGAATCAGGGCAACCGCCAACGCACAGCCGATCTGCTCGGAATCACGCGCCGCACGATTCAACGCCTGATCGCGCGTTACAACCTGAACGCGCTGAACGAAGCGGAGATCATTGATGGCGATCACGACTTTAAACAATGAATGTCGGCAGTGGGCGGTGGATAGTGAGCAGTGAAGGAATCAAAACCGCCCGTTACTCATCGCCCACTGCCTTCTATCCACTGCCAGCTTTTCCCGCTGTAGGATGGTGAGGGATGATATTGCGTGTAGGTTCAACATCTCTCCGGCGCAGGATTCGCTTGTTATCTCTCCTGTTCCTCTTTGTCGCGTCGATTCACTGGATAGGCGCGACAGCGCTGGCGCAGGCTGTGGATGCGCGCGTCGCGAGCGTCAAGGGGACGGCTCTGCGGCGCAACAATCAACGCGCCTTCATCCTCGCCCGCGGCGACGCGCTAAACCCGGGAGACGAGATCGATACGCGCGGCGGCGGGCGCGTGGTCATTGAGCTGACCGACGGCAGCGTAGTCGTCGTCCATCCGAATTCGCGCATAGTCATCAGAGATTACCGCGCCGCGCCGTCTTTGCGCGAGATGTTTCGGATCCTCGTCGGGCGCGTACGAGTCAAGGTCGCTCATTACGGCGGCAAACCGAATCCGTATCGCGTCAACAGCTCGACGGCGTCGATCCTGGTGCGCGGCACTGAGTTCAGCGTCACCGTCGAGTCTTCCGGGGACACTCGCGTGGTGGTTTACGAGGGCCTGGTTGAGGTGGAGAGCCTCAGCGATACCCGCTACCGCGCCCTCCTTTCGCCCGGCCGAGGAGCGCTAGTGAGGCCGAATGAAGACATTCATTTCTTCACGCCCGGCGCCAGGTCTGACAGCGGCGGTAACGCCGGCGCCAGGTCTGACGGCGGTGGCGGAAACGCCGACGCCGCCGACGCCGACGACGCCAACGCCAACACAAACGCCACCCCCGGCGCGAATGCCAAAGCGAATGCCAATACGAATGCCAATGCCAATGCCAATGCCAAGCGCGATGACGTTGGAAGAGGAGTCGAGGCGGGAAAGTCCGCCTCGCGTCGCCTTGACGATGATGATCTACAGCGCACCCAAGTGACAGCCAGTGCGGCTACGAATGTCAGGACATACCTGGCCAGTGGCTACGAACAATATATCGACAGCCTGGCGGGGCTGGGCTGGTCGCTTCCGCTTCGGCGGTTCGCGGCTTTCGCGGACCCACATTTCGACAGTCTTGATAACCCGGCCTATTCGACCGATTTTGCTTTGATCGAAGGAAGAGGCTGGCTGATCCCATTTTTTAACAAGGCGCGGGGCGGCGATCTGCAAAGCGGCTCCGCAGGGTTCCCCTTATCGGGTAATTTAATAAGCCCATTCGATTCCGGTCTCCGGGCGCAGGGCGATTTCTTCATCCCATTGAACCACGCGCGCATGGTGATCGGCGGAGCGGTCGCCATCTCCACCGACCGGTCGCAATCTTTAAACGTAGATCTGGCGCCCACATCTCTAGTTGGCTTCTTTCCTAAAGGCGACAGCATCTCTCGCTTCGTCGCCGTCTCGACCGAAGGCGTCTCGATCACCGGTTCGTTGATGGCGGCGCGGCGGTTCGGCGATGAGGGCCGCACGAGCGTCGGCGTCGGGGTCGAGTGGGTCAGCGATGGCGGCGACTTGCGCGGTCAGACCTCGCTGGCGAACCGCGCCGCGCCGCTCGCGAGTGAAGATCTTAAAACGGAATCTCAAATAAGCCGGCTCCGCTTCCGGCTAGGCATGACGCGCGAATTTGACGGTGGTCACAAGCTCGGCCTGCTCTACAGTCACGAGTCGGCGACCGCCGACGACCGCGACCGTTCGCGTCTCTTCAACGGCCTGCCGCTAGGCCTCGATTCGACGCGTCAGGAGGGGCGGTCATCTGAGGTCTCTTTCAAATTGCGCGGGCCGCTCGCCCGCCGCCTGTTTTATGGTCTCGAAGGCTCGCTGCTCTGGGGCGGGAGCGACGGACAGATTCGGCGCGCGGCCGTCTTGGACTCGACTACGCGGGCCGACGCGAATAGCGCCGTCGTCAGCTTCGGCCTCGGATTCGCTTTGCGGCGAACGACTGTCTTGAGCGCGGACCTCGCCTTCGGCCTTTCGCGCGTTCACCAGGAGCGCCGCCTGTCCTCGACCGTCGATCCGGTCGAGGACAGGCGAGTGCGCGAGCGCTCCTTGTCCGCGCACGCGGGATTGCAAACAGACGTCTGGCGCCGGTCGTTCGTCAGCGTGTCGGCGCTGGTCATCGGGGAAGCGAATACGATCGATCTTAGCCTCTTTCCCGATCTCTTCGGCCGGCGATTGACGAGTCTCGGCCTGGAAGAACCGGACGGACGCTCGCGCCAAAACTCAACGTACCTCTTCTCAGATTTTGGGGCCGGCTGGCGGTTCAGTCCGAATTTGGTGGCCGAGTATATCTTTTCAATCAATAGCGGGCTGGGGCCGCCGCGACACATCTTCCTGTTGCGTTACACTTTCAAGCGAGAGAAGTGATGCGGTATAATACGCAAAGTATCAACGACCCGGGCCTTGATCACGAGACTCGGGTCGTTGACTGTCTCCGTATTGTACCGCCTCAGGTCGTTGACGCTCCCCGCAATTAATCGTGGGGTATGCTGAAATCGCACAGGCGCTAATTTGCCGTAAGTCGATGATTTTATTTTTTACAATTGACTTCGAGCGCCTTCATTGTGTTTAATGGCCACCATCAATTGGCGGGTTTATCTGGTGGGATCTTTGCGATGAAATTTCAGTCGGTGACTTTGTCTTGTGCGCGGGCATTATCAATGCCTTGACGAGAACCTGACGACCGCGTCGCATGGCGCCTGAATGAATGTCGCGCCATAATCATCGCAAAAAGTTCAAAAACGCTGTTCATATTCGCCAAGCCCCAAAATCCCTCACAGTTTGTGCTCCAATAGATATTTCGCCCATTTTTCATGGGAATTTATGTATTCCGGATACTGATCGCAAAAGCGTTTGGGATGATATTATGCTGTCTGACAAAATCAACGGATTGCCGTTAAATCGCGTAGATGCGCCTTTGATAAGCCGCGTGGAGCCACCTTCGATAAGTCGTGTAGACGCTCCTCCGATAAGTCGAGTAGAGATCCCGCCGATAAGTCGAGTAGAGCCTCCGCCGGTAGGTCGAGTAGAACCTTCATCGATAAACTCGTTCGACGACCAGAATGCCGTGGTCTTGGTTAACAAGCAGGGCAATATCTTGTCGTTCGATCATTCCAGGCGCAATTCCGGCGCCATTGTAGATAGGGATCGATCAGAGACCTCCACCTCTCAACCGAGCAAACCTCTCGCTTACAACCTCAAGAACGTTCCAACGGAAGTAGATAAACGCCGGGCGGAGCTTGCCACTCTGGCGCGCGCCGCGGAAGCCAGAGCGAAAGAGGCGGAGCAGAAGTGTGAACAGGCCGAAGGCAGATTGGAACAGGAGTTGAAAGAGCGGATGTTGGCCGAGCGGCGACTCAAGGAATTAGAAGAGAATCGCCTGCGGCAGCAACACGCGATTCTGATTGAGGGCCCTCAGGCGCGCACGGCGACATGGGCGCAGGGTGGGAATGGAACTTGGCTGAAAGAGGCCGATACGCGCGCCAAAGAAGCCGAGGCCGAAATCCAAACACTAATGGTCGCGCTGATGGAGGCCGAGCAGAAGAGGGCTAAAGCCGAGTCCCTTGCGCAAGCGGCGGGCGATAAAGCGCGTGAACTCGAATTGGAAGCCGAGACCGCCAAGGTCGCGTTAGCGGAAGCGAATCAGAAGATTGCCGAGGCCGAGGCCGCCGCGCGAGTTTCGGAGGAGAAGGCGCGTACGATCGAATCTCTCATTGTCGAAGCGGAAGCCGCCGGGCGCCAAGCCACGGAAAGATATCAACACATCGAAGCCGAATTGGAGTACGAAGCCACACAGAGGGCCGCGGCTGAACAGAAACTCAAAGAGTTTGAGGATGAATTGAGTTCCTATCTCGAACTCGACTGGTCGAAGGGCCAACCAGATCTGACCCGCGCCGTCGTCGTGCGGGAGAGCGGCGGGACTGATGAGGTCATATCGCAGTTCCAGGCGCAGGTCGAGGCCGAGCGGAGGGGGCGGCGTGAAGCGGAGGATGCGCGCGCCGCGCTTGACCACAAAGTGAGGGAAATGGAAAGGGCGCTTCGCATCGCCGAAGAGAACAATCGCCAGATCGCAGCGCTCAACCTGGCGACATCCGATGATGAAAATCAAACGTATACTGTAAAGAAGCGAAAAGGATTCAAGTACGAACTCAAATTCATCATCTACGGAATGGCGATCGCGCTGTTACTAGTCGTATTGTTTGCGCTGGTCGCAACGGTTTTCCTTCAGATGTGAAAGTCGAAAACCTTTGACGCAGGTAAGAACACAAGAGACCATTCTGGGTATCGTGTTGACGCTCTTACTTTCCGCCGCCGGGGCGTTTGCTCAGGAGCAAATCCCCGAGGAGAAGAAGAAAGAATTGCGTAAATTCGATCCCGCAGACATAGTTCCCGAAGCGCGTGAGGGCGAGCCTAAGGTGAGAGAGAGGCAGGTAGAGAGGGGCCAGGTCGGGGGAGTCCGGGTTGGGGCAGAGAGGACGCAATCCAGGCGAAACGCCGGGACTTCCGCTTCGGCAGCGCCGATATCGGCTGCGGTGGATTCCACCGTTCCCATTCCTCCAGCGGCGCCTACCACCAAAGCGCCCCAATCCCCCCAGGCGGCGCCTTCTATCGCGCCTAAAGGCGCGGCTGTTATCACGCAATCGGCGGTGACAAAGACAAAATCGTCGGATCCATCGGCGCCGGGCGCTCAGACGCCTGCGACGGCAGTAAATCGATCCGCCCGAGGCGGCAGAATGTCTTTGCCACTCATCTTTTCCCTCCTCACCCTGGTTTTGCTTGCGCTTGGCGCCATCGTCGTCAAGTTGAAAAGAGAACTGCAAAAACCCTGAAGTAACTACTCACTTAAAAAATAGATAGCGTATTTGGCTGGAAACTTGGTATCGCGTAGTCACAAACACACTCAAGGAGAACGGATATGAGATTAATCATGCGGACGATATTCTTCACTCTAGCATGCGTCCTGATATGTGGCGCGGTGGCTTTCGGACAGGCCACGAGCGGCACGATCTCCGGAACCATGCTCGATCCCCAGGGCAATGTGCTGTCAGGCGCCACTGTGAAGGTCAAGAATTTGGGAACCGGCGCGATGCGCGAGGTAACGACCAACTCGAGCGGGTACTATCGCGTGACCGGCTTGGCGCCCGGCCGCTATGAGGTGGAGGCGGCGGCGCAGGGATTCGCCCCTGAGAAGCGCGGTGAACTTGCGCTCGCTGTCGCTGAAGAAGTAGTTGTCAATTTCAGCTTGAAGGTGGGCGTAACCAAGCAGGACGTGACGGTCGAGGTCCAACCGGTCAACGTGGAGACGACCGGCTCGACCCTCAACGGTCTGGTTGACGAGAGGAAAATTCGCGACCTCCCGCTCGACGGCCGAGACATGACGCAGTTGATCTTTCTGCAACCGGGCGTCGTCGAGAGTCGCGGCAGCGCCCAAACATCCAACACGGGTCGCGGCTCCCGCTTTTCGGTGAGCGGCGCGCGGCCCAGCCAGAATCTTTTTCAAATAGACGGGACGACGATCAATGACGCGCTCAGCAACACGCCGGGATCGGCGCAGGGACTGCTCGTCGGCGTCGAAACGATCAGGGAGTTCCGCGTTCTCACCAACACCTACAGCGCCGAGTATAGCCGCGCGGCTGGAGGCGTGTTCGTCGCCGTGACGAAATCAGGGTCGAATGATCTTCACGGTTCGGCCTTCGATTTTCTGCGCAACGACAGCCTGGACGCGCGCCAATTCTTCGACCGCTGCCCGGCCACCAATCCCAATTGCTTCAACGGTGGGAAACCTGAATTCCGCCGCAATCAATTCGGCGCTTCGCTCGGTGGTCCGATCATCAAGAACAAAACTTTCATCTTCGGGAGCTACGAAGGCCTCCGCGAATTCAAAGGCATCACTACCGTCGCTTTAGTCCCCAGTAACAGCGCGCGTCAGAACATCAGTGATCCGCGCGCGGCGCCGTTGGTAAACCTATTTCCGGCGCCAAATGGCCTTGACTTCGGTGACGGTAGCGCTCAATTTATCGGCGTAACCCCTCGGTCATCGAACGGCGATTTCTTCACTGTTAAAGTGGATCATCAGTTATCCGCCTCCGACTCGTTATCCGTGCGCTACCTGCTTGACGACTCGGACGTTGTACTTCCGCGCTTCTTCCCACAATTTCCGAACCAGGCGTTCAACCGCAAGACTCTGGCGACGATCGAGGAGCGGAAGTTCATCGGCGCCAACATCGTCAACGAGGCGCGCTTCGGCTTCAATCGCAGCACGCCGCAGGAGCAGGTTATTATTCCCGGGACCAGCAGCGTTTCTTTCATCGCCGGCCAACCTCTCGGCGCGCTGGATGTGTCGACGCTGTCGTCAATCGGGACTGACCGCACCAACCCGAAGCTGTTCTTCGAGAACGATTTTCAAGCCACCGACAACCTCTTCATCAATCTGGGCAGGAACAATATAAAAGTGGGAGTCTCATTCGACCGTTTTCAGTTCAACGGCGATTCGGAGTCCCGCACGCGCGGCCGCCTGCGATTCAGCACTGTAGCTGATTTGCTGGCCTTCAATGTTAATGCTCTGGAGGGTTCGTCGTCCGGTTCCGACTTCCGCCGAGGTTTTCGGCAAAATCTCGTCGGCTTCTTCATTCAGGACGATTTCAGGCTCACTCCGCGCCTGACGCTCAACCTCGGCGTTCGGTATGAGGTCACGACTAATCCGACTGAAGTCAACGGGAAGATCGCCAACCTGCGCAACGCCACCGATCCAATGGTCACGGTGGGTGGGGATTTCTTCAAGACGCCGAAAGACGACATAGCGCCGCGCTTCGGTTTCGCGTATGACGTCTTCGGCGACGGCAAGACGGCGATACGCGGTGGATTCGGCATCTATTACGATCAGCCGCTGTTCAACATTTATCGCACTGGCGGATACGGTTCGCTACCATTCGTTAACACCGCGTCGCTTAAGGCCTCTCAGGTCCCGTCGGTGCCGGTCCCTTCGTCCGCCTTTGGCCCGGGCGCCACACAGATAACGCAAGGGATTCAGTTTGATCTGACGAAAAGCTACACGATGCAATACAATCTGAACATCCAGAGGGAGTTTCTCGGCGCGGTTATGTCGGCCGCCTATGTGGGCTCGCGAGGCGTCAATCTCTATGGAGAGGGCGACCTTAACACCGCAATCCCGCAGATCCTGGCCAATGGACAACAATTCTTCCCGGCGGGCGCAGCCCTCAGGAACCCCAACTTCGGGGCTCTTGACACGGTATATCAGGGATTCAGTTCCAACTACAACGGGCTGAATTTAGCCGCGAACAGGCGCTTCAATAAAGGGTTCCAGTTCCAGGCGTCGTATACTTACGGTAAATCGCTCGATAACCGCTCCGGGAGCAACGGGCGTCAGGAATTTAATAACGGCCAGGCGAGAACCTTCGATCCATACAATCGTGGATTGGATTACGGCCGATCGAATTTCGACGTGCGTCATACCTTCACTGCGAACGCCACTTATGAGTTGCCGTTTGGGAAGGGGCTGAAAGGCATCACCGGGGCGGCGCTTGGCGGCTGGCAGATCAACACCGTCGTGAAAGTCGCGTCGGGCATACCTTTCACGCCGCTGGTTGACGGCGACCCGGATCGGGACGGCACGACTGACAACACGTCTCGACCCAATCTGATCGGCGATCCCAACACGGGTCCACACACTCCGGACCAGTGGTACAACTACGCCGCATTTGCGACGCCGACAGTAGGGTTCCGCGGAACCGCCGGAAGGAATATCGTGACTGGTCCGAATTTCAGGACCGTCGATCTCTCGATGGATAAGATCATCCCGTTGACTGAGAGGTTGAACCTTCAATTCCGAGCTGAGGCGTTCAATCTTCTCAATCGGGCCAACTTCGATATACCTTCCAACTCCGATGATGGGTCGGATCTCTTCTCCTTCTCGAAGTCCGGGAAGTTTTCAGGGCCGATTCAGTCGGCGGGCCAAATCAACAACATTATCGGAAACGCTCGTGAACTGCAGTTTGCGCTGAAACTGATCTTTTAGATCGGTTTCAGCCGGAAAATCGACCACGAAGAAACCAAAGGTTGAAGACCAAGTATTGAGGATCGAAGATTGCGCCCATGGCGTATAAGGCGATTCCAGGTATTTATATTCTTCGTTTCTTCGTGGTTGGTTTTCCTTCTCTTCTTGGTCTCGCAACGAGACCTGAACAACTTTTCAGAAAATCGCTTTGAGTCCTACCTTTAGGCGGCTTGAGTTCAACCACCTGAAGGGGGACTCAAAGCGCGTTTCCATTGTTTTTGTGCGCCGGAGCTCGAAATGAAGGCCCATCGGAGAATGACCAGGTAGTAACGACTTTAGTCGTTACGGCGCCGCGACGACTAAAGTCGGCGCTACATGGCGGGTTTTCATTCTTTCAGGGCGTCGCAACGCGACATGCTGAACTCCTTCGGAAAATAAGTGAACTGGAAGTGGATGTCCAGTCTGCTGGCCTCCGGGCGCTCCATCCTATATAGCGCATATATAGCGCACAACGAAAATCGGTCTACTGATGATAATAACAGGCGGCTATTTCAATCGGGCCGTCTTCGCCATCCTCTTTGTTTTAGTCATTTCGACCGTGGCGAGCTGGGCGCCGAGCGATCAATAGGAGGATGCGGCGGCGTTCGGGCCGGATTCCTCGTCATTGCGCTACTCTTCGGGCAAGATTGCCGATAAAGACTGATAAGTCTGTCTCATTCTTGATGGCCTCGATTTAGAAGGAGAACATGAATGAAAGATTGGGTTAGGAAATTTATCGCTGGAGGGCTCTCACGACGTGAGTTCGTAGAACGCGCGGCGACCGGGGGCCTGAGTCTGTTTTCAACTCTGACCGCGCTCCATCTCGGAGCGCATGCGGAAGCCGGCCATAATCCCACGCATCACGATCATCACGGTCACGATCATGACCATCATCATTCGCACGCCGCGCATCCGGGCCAATCGGAAGTAAAGGCGCGCGCGCGGCGCGATCCCGATCAAACGAACGTCAACCCATACGAGGAGTGGCTGAAGCAAGAAGGGATTCCCGTCTACCACGATCACTACATCGGCGATCTGCGCGCCGCCGAAGTCAAGCCGTGGAAGAGAATGGGCGTCCTCGGCGCGCACGTCGATCTGATCGGCGGAGAGGGCGTAAACGCGGGCTACATCTGTGAAATTCCGGCCGGAGCGAGCACGAATCCACAGCGCTATCTGTTCGAGGAGGTGATCTACGTCTTGAGCGGAGAGGGCGAGACGATGATTTGGAATCCCGGCGGATCGAAGCAATCGGTCAAATGGAAGGCGGGAGCGGTCTTCGCGCCGCCGCTCAACGTCTGGCGTCAGCACGTCAATCGCGGAACGGCGCCGGCGCGCTTTCTCTCTATGAACAACGCCCCGGTTGTGATCGACCTCTTTCACAACGCAGATTTCGTCTTCAACAACGATTTCGCCTTTCGCGATCGGTACGACGGCGAGGCCGATTTCTTCAGCGACGGGAAAGAAAATTTCCATCACAAACAGACGACGCGCGAAAACAGCGAGCAAGCTCTGGGAGTCCATACCTGGGACAGCGGCTTCGTGCCCGACGCCCGAGCGATCGGCCTCTCCGAAGTCAAAGAGCGCGGCCAGGACAATTCGCGCGTCGAGTTGCAATTGGCCGAAAATACGATGCAATGCCACATCTCTCAGTTCGGGGTGGGCACATACAAGAAAGCGCATCGCCATGGCCCCGGATCACACGTGGTAATGTTGAACGGACGCGGCTATACGCTGATGTGGAAGGAAAACGTCAAATATTCCGAATCGAAGACCCAGGTCCGCGTCGATTGGAAAGAGGGCAGCCTGTTCGTTCCGCCCGACGGCTGGTTCCATCAACATTTCAACAGCGGCTCTGACGCCGCTCGCTATATCGCTCCGACGTGGGGGGGCGATGGAAAATGGTTTATGCGCGCGCTCGGTGGCGGGGGGCGCACGCATCGGCTCGGAAAGACAAGTACTCGGAAGGGCGGCAACCTCATCGAATACGAAGACGAGGATCCGATCATCAAGGAAATCTTTGAAGCGGAGCTCAAGAAATCGGGGATAAAAAGCAGAATGAACTCGGGCAAAGGAGAGTCGTCAGATTGAGGATGGAAGATCGAAGACTGAGGGTCGAGGATAGCCTCATCACGGGCGCCGCAATCTTCGATTTTCAGTCCTCGATCCTCAGTCCTCTCTCTCGACGAATGCCCTTTCGTTTGTTGGCTTCCCGGACTAAAATAATACCATTGCGTAGATTGCGGTTCTAACAAAAGCTCCTGCAGGCCCCGACAAGCCCCATTTATCCTCATTACAATCGGGCCCCGCCCAATAACTCTACGTTCATTGCGGTCTGGCGGCGCGATGGGGTTTGCATTTTGGCTGCATACCAAAAAGCTGAACCTGGAATCGCCGCTTTCAATTTAAATCCCCACCCCGAGCCGATCTTCCGGCAAGGGAGAAATATGAGTAGCCTTATGAACATCTCTGTAATTGCGTTATGCCTGTGGATGTGCTTTGCTGCCCAATCGGAGTCATTAGAGAAACAGGCGATATCCATAGCGCAACAAGCGCCGGTTTCGAGTCTGGATGCGCAATTGCCCAACCGTCCTTTCGCAGCCTGGTTCAATGAAGTCGTCGGGCGTGACGCCGGGGTGGTCTGGCAGTTGGCCGAATGCGGCGGGACTGCAGGCGTCTCTGGCGGGGCGGAGCAGGATTTACAGGCCTGCGCTGAAGCCTCTGTGCTATTGCCCAACGGCAATAGGCTGATCCTGGCAATTTCGGTCGGAACCTTTAAAAAGGGCGTCACAGGTCAACCGGCCTTTTTACGCGCAGTGATAGAAAGCGACGAGCAACTCTATCAGGTCCGCCGGTTGCGTGATCTGCAGGGGATGTTGCAGTCGCCGAGGAAAATGGCAAGCGAACTGCCTGATCTACAGGCTGATCTGCAGCAATTAAACCTGCGCCCTGATGTGGCTAATACGGCGTCGCCGGCGGTCGACATCGACTCTGCGCCGGAACCATCGAAAGAAGAGGAAAAGCCCCCGTCTCCGCCTGCTGCCCCCGAGCCGCCTAGAAAGGTTTCGCAAAGCGTGTTGGAGGGGAGCATTGTCAAGAAGCGCATGCCGGCCTATCCGCTCAGCGCCAGAAGTATGAACGCTTTTGGGAAGGTCGAGGTGCGTATAGTCATCTCGGAAGCTGGGACGGTCATAGATGCGGTTGCCATCAGTGGGCACCCGGCGTTGCGCAATGCGGCTGTGGACGCGGCGCGCGAGTGGGTCTACAAACCGACGACGCTTAACGGCGTCCCCACGAAGGTGGAAACTGTCTTGACTTTCACATTTTCCCCCGGGGCTCAATAGCATAAACGTAAACAACCATGTTCTGTTTAAGGATCAGGTCGGGCGCTGATGGCGCATATAAAGTCTTAAAACTCCCCCTCCCAGTTTGTCTCCTGCTTTGCGTACTGAGCGCAGTGACGCCGGGACAGGCGCAGTTACCAAACTCGTCTGGCTCGTCTGGCGAACTCTACGCCGGTATCGAGCTGAGCGATGAGGGAGTCAAGGCGATCGCGCTGCAGGTGTCTCAAGGCGATGACGATGCCGGCTTCAGGCTGATTTACCAAGAAAGTACCCGGCTCAATCTGGGACGAACAAGTGGCGGGGATTTCGCGCCGCAGGCGTCCACGGACGCTGCCCGCGCCGTCTTGACGGCTCTCACGCGATTGCGCCAGCAGTATCGGGTGCCTCTCGATCGAATCTATCTTATCGGCGCCAGCGGGTTGAAGGCCGATCACCCAAAAGAGCTTGAAAGCGTTATCCGCAATACGACCGGACTGGAGTTGAATTTTCTGGACGCTGCGACAGAGGTTCAACTGAGCATCGCCTCGACGATCCCGCGGACCAGCAAGGTCGGCGCCACATCAATCGATAACCGAAACACGTCCGCGCTGATTCACATTGGCGGCGCAAGCACGCAAGGCGGCTACGAGATGCTCAAATACTCGACGCCAGATTCGCCGGCGTTCGATTTCATCGCAATGAGCATCCCCCAAGGCGTGGTGAGTTATGCCAATGAGATCAGCCAGGTTGTGGATCGCAACGCCAATCTGGTGGGACCCAACGCCAAGTTGTACGCTTTTGCTCGGGAGGTCAAGGCTTCAGGCGCCATAAACTTCCGCCAGGCGCTGCGCAAAGAGCTGGAGAGTAAGCCGGGTTTGATGCATCGCAATCGTGTTTTCATTACAGGCAATTTGATTTGGGCGATGGTGACCTTGCTCTTTCCTGCGGACACACAACCTTTCGTCACCATTACATACGGTGATATCGTTCAGTTTGCGGACAGGATCGCGCGCGCGCCGAAGGAACTGGTCTCTCAAAACCTCTCATTCATACGTGATCGGAGACAGCGTCAGGAAGTTGAACAGGAGATAGAGGAGATAAAGTCCACATTTACTCCACAGCAACTCATCGCCGGCGCGGAGATGCTCAAGGCCGCGGCGGAGGAACTCAAGTGGCAGGGTAAGACGATTATGTTTGCGCGACGCGGGCATTTGGGGTGCATTTTGAGCTTTGTCCGTCTACAAACCGGCAAATAACTATATGCAAGAAGACGTTATCAACGTGTTTTGCCTTTCGCATGGCCTTAGCTTCTCGACGATGGGATCGAATCGAGTGGTCATTTGTAAGGAGAATCATGTCTTGAGCTATAATTTCCCGCACTCAGGTAGATGGTTCTATTGCTGCCTGTGCCAGAAATATTGGGTCGCGCCCAAGGGAGAGGGCGGGGACGTTTTCTCCAAACAATGCCCATCCTGCAATCTGATCAAAAAGGCCCGTTACTATTCGTGCGACCAATGTAACGTCACAATGATCGACTCTCTTGGCGCGACCAACCGTAAGGAAATACATATTACGCCCTGGGGGACGCCACATCCACACTGTCCCGGTTGTCATCAGCTTCCGAAGTCGGTTCCTCAATCACACGCCTGTCCGGAGCTAAATGGGTTGCTTACCACGGCCCGCGCCCGATGCTCTTTCTGCGAAGGACAAGAGAGAACCGTAGTCGCGGTTGACAGAGAAGAATCGAGAAACGAAACCGAAGCGTCGCGAATCGGGAGCGCAGATGAATTCGGAGCGCCCGACCCTTCATATCTTGTTCTGGAGGAGGTTGAAAGAAAGGCGTCCGCGATCAGGGCGCTCGAAGCGGATGCCGAAGCGCGCGAAGCCAAAGCTCAGGAGAGATTACGACAGGTCGAGGCCAGATTGCGGGAGGAGATGTCACGGCGCTCGGAGGTGGAGAGGAAATCCCTGGAGATTGAAGAAGAGCTGAAACGCCAGCCGGAAATCGACCAGATTCGCATCGAGGCTGTGAGAGCGGCGTCGGAGGCCACCGCTAGATTCGAGGAGGAACAGGACGCGCGCATCGCGGCTGAACAGGCGAAGGCCGAAGCCGAAGCGAAACTGTTTAAGATGGAAGCCAGGGCTTCCGAAGCCGAAGAGCGACTCCGGCGGGCCGAAGTCGGATTGCAACAAGAGGGGTCGAAGCGGGCTTCGACCGAAGAGCGACTCCGGCAGGCCGAAGTCGGACTGCAACAAGAGGCGTCGAAGCGGGCTTCGTCTGAAGAGCGACTCCGGCAGGTCGAAGTCGGATTACAGCAAGAAGCCTCGAATCGAACTTCGGCCGAAGAGAGGGCCAGTGAACTCGAGGCTCGACTCGCATCCGAAACCGCAAAGATCAAGTCCGAAGCGGAGGCCAAAATCCATAGCATCGGAGCGGAGACGCGGCGAATTGAAGAGAATTACAAGGTCGAAATCGATTGGATCAGGGGCGAACTGGAGGAGGCCGTAGCGGCAGCCAGGCGGGCCGAGGAGAATCACAGATCTGAAATGACCAGAATCACGTTCGAGGCCGAGTCCCGGGCGCAGCAAGCCGAGGCGATTGCCCGCCAATATCAAATCAAAGTCGAAGAGGCTATCGCCAGCGCTCAGGCCGCGATGTTCAACCTCGAAGAGACGCAGAAAAAATTGGACGATGCCGAAGCCAGATACCGGGAGATGGAAATCAGAGCGCGCCAGGCCGAAACCCGGTCTCAACGGCTATATCTGATCTCGAAACTCGGTTTTACCACCGCCGAACAGGTCATCACAGAAACTCTAGACGCGGGCGATGAAGATGAAAAAGACACGATGGTAATACCGCTTTCCCTCGAGACAAACTCATACCTGGACAACTTCCCAGCCGAGACGCCGGAATCAGACGCGAATAGTTCGATGGATTATGGAGACTCCCAATTTTCTGACAGGATGAGAGCCTTGTTCCGGGCTGCGGCTCGCGCGAACGGCACTGAGGACAAGAGCGGCAGGATGGGGAGTGAGGAAGGGTAGACAAGGAGAAGGAAATTTCTTATCCCCTTGTCCCCCTGTCCCATAATCCCCATTCCCTAATCCCTACTCCCTGTGATAATGTGAAAGAGATTCAGGACTCTACCTTTAGGAGGGTACCGTTAATATGTTTTCTCAATCCCTTAAACAGACTTCTTCCACTCCTTCTCTCACCTCATCAGCGCGTCAGGTTGATCTATCCCAACAGTCGTTTCGGTCGGTTTTGGATTTCCGGAAAGCGAAGCGGGATGGCCGGAAGATTTCGATGCTCAGCGTCTACGACGCGGTCTTCGCCAGGCTGGCAATCGAGGCCGGCGTGAACACTCTCCTCATAGGGGACACTATGGCGGAGGTGCTCTACGGGTTCGAGAGCACGATACACGCCACGGTCGGGATGATCGCGTCTCATGTCGGGGCCGTTCGTAGGGCTTGTCCGAGCGCTTTTCTCGTCGCCGATCTCCCATTCGGCTCATACCGCAAAGGATTGAAGGCCGCCATGAAGGCCGTCGAGGCGATGGCTCGCGCCGGGGCGAGCGCGGTAAAACTTGAAGGGGTCGCGGGCAATGAAAAGATCATTTCCCACATCGTCGAATCCGGCATTCCCGTTATGGGTCACATCGGGCTGACGCCGCAATCCGTGCTAGCGCTCGGAGGGTACAGAGTGCAGGGAGGCGCGGAGGAAGCGGCGGCGCGGCTTGTCGAAAACGCCAAAGAGCTTGAAGACCTCGGAGCTTTTTCTCTCGTGCTGGAATGCGTGAGCCGCAGCCTGGGTTCTCGCATGTCCTCTCATCTGTCCATTCCGGTCATAGGCATCGGCGCCGGCGCGGAAGTTGACGGCCAGGTGCTTGTGGCCTCCGATCTCTTAGGGCTATCGTTGGGCCGTTCTCCCCGTTTCGTCCGGAGATATCTTGACGGCGCAACTCTGGTGTCGAAAGCCTTCGAGGAATTCTGCCGGCAGGTTGGCGACGCGCAATACCCGAGCGAAGCCGAGAGCTATGATTGACCATGACGGCGCAGGAATCACAATCCGAAATCCCGTTGAACCATCCGAGGCGGGCTTCTCTTCTGACCAGGGCCAGGCTCACCGAAGGGACGCGTCAAGGAATCACATCTCTTGACGGCCTCATCGCTCATGGAAGGGGCGAGGCGTTCGACTATCTCCTCGGAGAAAAAACACACGATTTCGCATCGCGCGCGATCGAGGCGGCCGCCGCCCTTTTCCTCGTCGCCCGGCGCCCTGTGATTTCAGTGAACGGGAATGTGGCGGCCTTGATACCGCGAGAGTTGGTGGCGCTCTCGAAGGTCCTCGGTTCTCTGCTCGAGGTGAATCTGTTTCACGCGAACAGGGAACGCGAAGACCGAATCTGCAACCACCTCCTCTCACACGGCGCCGCTCAGGTCCTTTTACCCCAGCAGGACTTCGTTCTTCCCTACCTCGATTCCAATCGGCGCTTCGTGAACGGTCAAGGAATTTACCGAGCCGATGTGATCTTTGTCCCGCTCGAAGACGGCGACCGCTGTGAGGCGCTCATTCGGTCCGGACGAAAAGTCATCACCATCGACTTGAACCCGTTATCCAGGACCGCCCGCAAGGCTTCGATCACGATAGTCGATAATATTATCCGCGCGGCGCCTCTCCTTGTTGATCGGGTGAAGGCGCTCGCCTCAGAACCTCGCTCGATCCTTGAGGGCTTGTTGGAGAATTACGACAACGGCATGGCGCTTCGCGAAGCCGAGGCGGTTTTGAGAGGAGGGTCCGGATGATTCTTTGCCTGGATGTAGGAAATACTCAAATCTTCGGCGGCGTCTTTAAAGATCACAAGCTGATCAGCACGTTCCGGAAGAGTTCGACAAACATCGCCTCTTCGGACGAGTTCGGTCTCTTCCTGCGCGCCGTTCTCCGTGAAAGCGGTTACGATCCGTTGGAGGCGCGGCAGGTGGCGATCTGTTCCGTCGTGCCGAACTTCGTTCATGCTCTCCGCGCGGCGTGTCTCAAGTATTTCGGCGGCGAGCCGTTTATCCTCCAACCCGGAGTGAAGACCGGACTCAAGATCAATTACAGAAACCCGATCGAGGTCGGCGCCGACAGGATAGCGAACGCCGTCGGGGCAGTTCACCAATTCCCAAACACCAACCTCATCATCCTCGACATGGGGACCGCGAACACAATTTGCGCGGTCTCCGCTGACCGGCAATATCTTGGCGGCGCCATCACAGCCGGCCTCCGAATCTCGATGGAGGCTCTCGAATCGAAGACCGCCCGGTTGCCGGCCGTCGAAATCCTCAAGCCCTCTTCTGTAATCGGGCGCTCCACGGTCGAGAGCATTCAATCAGGACTTTTCTTCGGAGCCGCCGGCTCGATTCGTGAGATTACCGAGCGTATGAAGGCCGAATGTTTTCCCGGGCAAGCGGTGACGGTGGTGGGCACCGGCGGGTTCAGCAGGCTCTTCGAAGAAGAAGGACTTTTCGATAAGCTCATTTCGGATCTCGTCCTACACGGACTTTATATCATCTTGCAAATAAACTCCCAGCCTTCCGCCATTCCACAATTTACTAGATAAAACGTTGCAACTGCGAAACGCCGGTGTTATATAGCCTTTGAGCGGCGGCGCTCTCTTTTTCAGAACCTGCATTTATTGCTTTTCGATCTTTGGCTAATATCAATAATGGAGGTTTCGATGGCGCGAATTCGTGACTGGAAAGGAATGAGAGACATGTCCGCTCGTCTCCTCAAGGAGCGAACCGGCGATGGCGTAGACGCGTGGAATCGGCGTATCAAGAAGGAGCGCCTTAACGATGAGAAGGCTCTCCGCGCCTGGCTGACAAAGCGAGGTGTTACCGGCTACGCTCAGTCCCTGTTGGTGATGGAGCAATTCGGCTACCCGGACTTCCTCCTCGCATCCGCCGATGAACTCGTCGAAGGACAGTATGCGGATCGGCCTCATCTGCGGCCGATCTTCAACGCCATCATCGACGCCGCGGCGGGGCTTGGCGAGGTCACTATCCAGGCGCGCAAGACTTATGTCTCGCTCGTCTCGCCTCGCAGAACGTTCGCGCGAGTGCAACCCACAACGAAGAACCGCGTAGATCTCGGCCTCCGCCTCGATGGAGAGAGGCCTGGCGGCCGCCTGCAGCCTTCGAAGATTCACGAAACCATGCGACTCCAGATCAGCTTCACCACGCGCGATGAGGTGGATTCCGAGGCGCTGGATTGGCTACAGCTCGCATATGATCAGAATCGCTGACAAGGCGTAGGTCACGCCGCTGTCCGACCCAGACGGTTATGGGGTAATGTGCGAGAGCTACACGGATACGCCTGAGTATGCGGAGTTCTCAGAACATGATGTGTGAAGTTCTGAATGAAATCCGCGCCTCGCGCTTTATTCAAAATTCGATGAAATGCGTAAGACTATTCTCCTTTACGGCGCCGCTTTGGCGGCGTTGACCGGAATTTTGAAGTTCATCGAATACCGCTTCTTCGTCCGCGATCTTTCGCTCGAGGTTTATCTTGGCGTGGTTGCTTTCCTCTTCACCGCGGTTGGCGTTTGGGCGGGCATGAAGCTCACGCGTAGGAAA
>DASTMP010000218.1:0-54279 GCA_035714085.1 Blastocatellia bacterium | reverse complement strand
GCGTGCGGCTGTTTTTGAAAGAGCATGCCTACGCGAACGCCGAATGGAGCGACCTGATCGGGGCGCTGGAGCGCGTGTCGAAACAGAAGCTTCAATCGTGGGCCGACGCCTGGGTAAAACGGCGAGGCGCGCCGCGTGTCGATGTTGAGTGGAGTTGTGACGCGCGGGGACTGATCGACAAGTTTGAAATCAAACAGCGCGACATGCTGGACGAGGGAGGGTTGTGGCCGATCAAGACGCGGTTGTCGCTGGCTTATGATGACGCTGAAACTCAACGGATTACCGCTTCATTCGACGGCAAACAGGCGACGATCAGCGACGCGATCGGCAAGAAATGCCCGTCTTACGCCTTCGCGAACGACGGAGACTTCGGCTACGGCGTATTCATGCTCGACGCGAAGAGCCGCGCGGCCGTGACGTCGAGGATCGGCGGAATCGGCGACCCCTTTCTCCGCGCGATGCTGTGGGGGGCTTTGTGGGACGCAGTTCGCGAGGCCGAAATGAATCCGCGCGATTACATCGCGCTGGTTTTGAAGGCGCTGCCGAACGAGTCCGACCTGGAGTTGACGCAGAGCCTGCTCGACCGCGCGACGCGGGCGTTCGAGCGATACCTCTTGACGACGGAGCAAAACGCGATCGCGCCGCAGATCGAGTCGTTTTTTTTCGATCGAATGATGAACGCGGGCGAAGTCGATTTGCGGATCACCTATTTCAGGGCTTTCCGTTCGGCGGCGACGACCGCCGAAGCGCGCAATCGATTGAAAGATTTGCTGTCGGGCAAAACGCGCGCGCCCGGAGTCGAGATAAAGCCGCTGGATCGTTGGCGCATCGTCGCCGCCCTACTCGCGCGGCAGGACGTGGAGGCCGAAGGCCTGCTAGAGGCTGAACGCAAGCGCGACGCGAGCGACGACGGGCGCAAACAGGTTTACATCGTCGAAGCGGCGCGCCGAGAAGCCGCTACGAAGCAGCAGTATTTCAACGACTACGTGAATAACCGCGACGTGCCCGAAGACTGGGTCGAAGGAAGCCTGGCCGCGTTCAATTCGCCCAGTCAGTCGTCATTGACGCTGCCTTATCTCAAGCCCGCGCTCGAAGCGCTGCCGCAGGTGAAGCGGGAGCGGAAGATCTTCTTCACGCTCGCCTGGCTCAACGCCTTCATCGGCGGCCAGCGGAGCCGAGAGGCGCTCGATCAAGTACAGGCGTTTTTACGCGCCAACCGGCTCGATCGCGATCTCGAATTGAAGGTTCTGGAAGTGATGGATGAGCTGGAACGGACTGTTAGGATTCGCGCAAAGTTCATTACGCCAGGGTGACCGATGATCGAAGATCGAATGGATGGCGATTCTCGACCTTAAATCCTCGTCACTGTCCACGGGTCTGGTTTAGAAAGGTATATCATCGTCCGTAAATAGCCGATGGAGTGATTTATCGATCTCCGGCGATTCTCCTTCAGCCTCGGTTTCATGGTCTTCGGGCGCGGCGATCCCCAACAGCGTCAAAATATCCTCGCCTCTCTCCTTTGCCTCCTGCTCAATTTCCGCCGCCTCTTCGGGATAATTCTTTTGGAATTCCACCCATCCTCGGATAGCTTGGAGCAGTTGAGAGTGGATGGCGAGACCGGATTCGTAATTCCTCTCGCGCTCTTCCCATTCTCGGAGAAATTGCGCATCCCTCTCCTCGCTCTTCCGGTCTTCTTCCGCTTCGCGGGCTCTCTCCTCTTCCTCCCTGTCCCTGTCTAGCATCTCGCGTTCTATATTGCGGGCATACTCCATCTCGCGCTCAATGTAATAAGACTCATTGTAGACCGTCCCTCGATAGAATTTCTCGTCGTCGACGTCATCGTGACCATAAGAATCTTCATCGACGTCATGATTGGACACGGTTATCAATCCTCCTGTGGTTAGTTCGCGTGTTTGGGGCGCGACCTATCGCGCTCCCCATTGTATCAATCGCTCCTTGACGACCTGGGCGTAAGGGTGTTCGGCGATCTCGAAGAGTTCGAGAGCGATTTCGGCCTGGGCTATGGCCTGTTTGCGGTCGCCGGTATGATCGAGCGCGAGGCTCAGGTTGAAGAGGGCGTTGGCCTGGGCCTGGATGTCGCCGATCTGGCTGGCGATGTTGAAGGCGCTGGTCAGCATATCGGTCGCGGTCTGGTAATCGCCCGAAGCGACATAAGCTTCGCCGAGGTTGCTGAGCGCGATGGCCTCGCCGCGGCGGTCGCCGAGTTCGGAGGCCAGGCGGAGTTGCTTGTTGAGCAATTCTATCGAACGGCTGAGATTGCCGTCGAGGTATTCGGCGATTCCGAGTCCGCCGAGCGCGCTGGCTTCGCCGCGGCGGTCGCCGATCTCGCGCGCGACTAGGAGCGACTGTTCGTGGAAGGCTATCGCTTGCCGGTGGCGCTTCAAAGCGGCGCAGGCGGATCCCAGATTGCCGAGCGCGCTGGCTTCACCGCGGCGGTCGCCGATTTCACGCGTGATAGCCAATTGCTGGTTGAAAAGCTCGGCGGCGCGCTCCGCGTCTCCCGTCGCGTAATGCGTCGTGCCCAGCCCGCCGAGGGCCTGCGATTCGCCGCGGCGGTCGCCGATCTCGCGCGCGGCTTTGAGTTGTTGGTCGAAAAGGACCAGCGCGTTGCGCAGATCGCCAGTCGCGAAATAGGCCAACCCCAGATTGCCGAGCGAATCGGCTTCGCGCCGGCGAGGACCGACCCGAGAAAAGAGCTCCAACGCCTCCCGATGTAAGTCGCAGGCGCGCTTCAGTCCGCCTCCGAGGTAATGGGCCGCTCCCAGCCCGCTCAAAGCTTCGGCCTCGCCACGGCGGTCGCAGGCTTCGCGGGCGATCTCCAGAGCCTGTTCGTAACACCCTATTGCGTGATGGACTTCGGACAGGTCGTTGTAAGAATCGCCGAGCGCGACCAGGTGGCGGACGGCGGCGTTGCGCTGGTTCAATTTCTGCGCGGCTGTAAGCGCGGCTTCGCTCCAGCGAATGCGTTCGCGCGGGCGCTGGCGCAATTCCAGCACGTATTTGCCCGCATCCGGATAGGAGTTGCACAACTCGCGGGCGGCGTGATCAGCATCGACGTGCGTCGCCGCCCAGACCTGCCCATCCTGAATGTTGCTCCACTCCAGGTCGATCAGACCCAGTCCCCGCCTCAGAGACTCTCCGCCCTGTTCGTAGAGCGCGTCAGCCTCGTGCAATACGCTCTGGTAATGCGCCGAAAAGCGTTGGCGAGCGACGGTCATCTCCTGGTCGTTCGAACGAGTCTCGGCGAATCGAGCCGTCAGGTCGTGCAGGCGATAACGCCCGGTGGCCCGATTGCGTTCGATCAGGCTGTAGGCCATCAAACGGTCGAGCGCGTTGTTAGTTCTGACCGGAGTGATTTGCCAGACCGATGCGGCTGCGGAGACATCGAAGGTGTCACGGAAGACCGCCAGCATGCGCCAGAGCTTTTGCAATCCGGGGACGAGCAGGTCATAGCTCATACTCAGCACGCCGTCCACCGGATGAAGCGTCGAACGCGCGGCTGAGAGCGAGAGACCTGCGCCTCTGGCTGACTTATCCGTGGGGGAGAGAGAGCCGGTCCATTGCAATCTCTCCATCCGCTGGACGTAATCCGCGACCTTCAGATCGGCGCTGATCAGAAGCGCGCTCGCGGCCAGTCGTAGAGCGAGCGGAAGGTGCTCGCAGAGTTCCGCGACCTTGGTCGCTTGACCGTCGATCCGCGGAACGATCCTCATCAGGAAGTCGCGCGCCTCGGCCGGCGACAGATTCTCCAAATGTTTGGAGAACGCCCCGGGCAGCGCCATCTGATCGCGCGACGTGACGATGGTTATGCAACCGTCCGGCGCCACCAGCGGGGCGACCTGTTGCGCGCCTGCCGCGTTGTCGAGCAGGAGCAGAACACGTTTGCCCGTCAGCGCGGAGTGATAAAGACGGTCTAGCTCGACCTCGTTTTCGGGCAGGCAGACGGTCGGCAGATAAGCGCGGATGACCGCCGATTGGGCTTCAATGACAGAAAGCGGCTGCGGACTTGCGCCTTTCAGGTCGATGTAGAACTGAGCGTCCGGGTACTGGGTCTTGAGTTGATCGGCGAGCTTCAGGGCGAGCGTCGTTTTGCCAGCGCCGCCGGGGCCTTGAACGCTCAGGACGCGCACGTCGTGGTTGGCGCGCGCGGCGTATAGTTCGACCAGCTCCGCCGACCGCCCGACGAATTCCGGCAAGGGAGGAGGTAGTTGGTGAAAAGTGGCCATTGGCGAGAAGGGTGATTCGATCAGATGGCGATAGCGCGCGAAAACGTCGTCATCTGTCGAGGAAACGTTGTCCTTGTTTTCGCTTCTGTAATTGGCGCGATCTTCCGAAAACTCTCGAACGATTTCAGCCGCCACAGGCCGCCTATCGCCACGGGCCTTCTCGAGGACTGCGCTTGCCGCAGCCGCTGCCATTCCCAGACCCTCGCTTTCAGATGTGGCGGTAAAGGCGGGCGGACGCCTTAAGCCTCGTCCATTGGAGCCCCCGTTGCGCTCGTCAGCCTGATAATTGATAGGCCGTTCTTGGAGACCTTCCGTTTTGAGACTGGCCGTTTTGAGACTGGCCGTTTTGAGGCCCGCTTCGAGGTCGGATGGCTCGACTTCGTCGCTGATTGTAAAATCATTGCCCCAATTTTCAGCCTCTTCGACCCATTTATTCGCTAGCTTAGTTTGACGTCTAAGGTTGAACGTGATCAGGGTTATAGCCGCCAGGCTGATGGCCAGTAAAATCGGCGTCAATTTGACTAGCGGCTGAATCAATTCTCCCGCAATTCCGCCCAGCCCGATTATCGGCAGCAGCGCACGCGTGAGCATCAGCAAGACCGCTCCCAGCAAAATATAAACCAGAGCTACGTTTATCCACCTGCTCATCTTTCGCACCAGGGTCGGCGCCTGTGGAGGCGCCATTGGTCGTATGTCATTTGTCGTTCGTCATTAGCCATCGGTCATCGGTCATCGGTCATCGGTCATCGGTCATCGGTCATCGCGTTAGAAATTATCCAACTAATGACAAATGGCAAGGGACCTATGACAAGCGCGGACGAAGCTCGCTCATATGAGGATCAGTGATCTGAAACTCCCCCTCGATGTTGATGGCGAACTCGTCGTCGAATGGCATTGCCAACTCCGTATGAGTGATCCCCCAGATTTTTACAGATTTTGTGGTTCAAAGCCATAGATTCCTGTCTTTGAACATGGGCGCGCGCGTGAAGGCGGCGAAGATGGTAAGGCTTTTGTCTGAATGAGGCAAGGAAAAGCGGGAGCTTCCGGGCCGAGCGTCTCGAAAGCATTAATCGCGCGAAATGATCTGAAGAAAGCGCTTCCATTGCCAGGATCAACGCTATCGTCGCCCGGCTCGGAGCGGCGGCGGAGATCCATTGGTTGTGACGGGTGTGACCGTATGGGAATCCTGATCAAAATAAAATGAAACGCGAAAATATTTCAGAAAAACATTTTGAAATGAGCGAGACGCGGATTGAGCGCAAAAGCCAAGTGGTCGAGTTGCGTATCTTCGGCGGGCTTGGCGTGGGAGAGACTGCCGACGACGCGCGATTAGGTCGCAGGGCCGCCATCAAGCCGCTGCCCCCAGAGTTCACCAGCCAGCCTGAATGCGCGCTGCGCTTCGAACAGGAAGCGCGCGCTCAACTGGCCGGCGGCGTTGATGCAATGAGCGGCGATCATACATAATCCCCGCGCTATGGAATTCTCCTTCACACTTCCCGACGACAGAGATTTCGACGTTGTTGGATTCGGTCTCAACGCGGTCGATCACCTGGTGACGATTCCGCGCTTCCCCTCCTTCAACACCAAGGTCCGTTTGGCCGATCACCGGCAGATGTCCGGAGGGCAGGTCTCGTCGGCGATGGTCGGGGCGAGGCGATTGGGTTTGCGCGCCAGTTACATCGGCAAGGTCGGCTACGACAATGAGGGCCGGATGCTGATCGAGTCGCTGCAGAAAGAGGGCGTCGATTGCGGCGGCGTGATGATCGCGATGGGCGCCAAGACTCAGGGGGCCGTGATCATCATCGAGCAGTTCTCGGGCGAAAGAACCATCCTCTGGTACCATGACGACGGCACGCGCGTCTCTCCTGAGGAGTTGAAGCGCGAGATGATCACTCGCGCGCGCGTCTTGCACATCGACGGCTTTGACACCGAAGCCGCGATGCGGGCCGCGCGATGGGCGCACGAATCGGGAATGCCGGTGACGATTGATCTCGACACGGCTTATCCTGGAATTGGCGATCTGCTGCCGATGGTCGATTGTTTGATCACCTCGCAGGGACTGGCGAATGAGCTGGCCGGGACCATGGACGAGCAGCGGGCCTTGAAAACACTGCATGAGCGCTACGGCTGCCATCTGGTGGCGATGACGCAAGGGGCGCGTGGCGCGCTGGCGTATGTCGAAGATCAATTCATCGCGTCGCCGGCCTTTCGCCCGCCGGTCATCCGCGACACTACGGGGGCCGGCGACGCGTTCCGCGCCGGATTCATATACGGATTGTGCAAAGGGCTGAGCATCGAAGAGGCGATGCGCGCGGCCAACGCCGTGGCCGCGCTACAATGCCGCGAGCTCGGCGCTCGCGACGGGTTGCCGACCGAAGCGGAATTGAAACAATTTCTGGCAAACTAAAAATGAAAATCCCATCCACAAAACCACACGAAGAGACACTAAGGATTGATTTCATCTTCGTGATCCTTTGTGCGCCTTTGTGGATGTTTGTCTGAGGAGAAATTATCAGTGTTACGCGCAGGCATCGTCGGTCTGCCGAACGTCGGCAAATCGACTCTATTCAACGCTCTCACCGCGACACGCGGCGCCGAGAGCGCCAGCTATCCTTTCAGCACCACGGGCGCGAATGTCGGCGTCGTCAACGTGCCCGACTCGCGACTCGAACCTCTGGCCAGAATCGCCAAGACCAACAAGATCGTTTACGCCACGGTCGAATTCGTCGACATCGCCGGTTTGGCCAAAGGCGCGAGCCGGGGCGAGGGCCTCGGCAATCAGTTCCTGCACCACATCCGCGAGACAGAGTTGATCGTCCACGTCGTGCGCTGTTTCGAGGACGAGAACGTCGTCCACGTCGAGGAGACCATCAACCCGCGGCGCGATATCGAGACGCTCAATCTGGAATTGATCCTGGCCGACCTGGCCACGGTCGAAAAACGGCGCGAGCGTGTGACCAAGCAGGCCAAGGTCGGAGACAGGGCGGCCAAAGAGGAGTTGGAGTTGCTCGATAAACTGCAGGCGGCCTTCGACGACGGCAAGCCCGCGCGGCTTGCCGGGCTGACCGATGATGAAAAGGCGAAGGCCTATCACCTCTTCCTGCTGACGATGAAGCCGATGATCTATGTCGCCAACGTCTCGGAAAACGATCTGAGCAAACCTGAGACGGATTTCATCCGGCAAGCGCGCGAACATGCCGAGAGCGAGGGCGCCGATTATGTCGTCATCAGCGCGCAACTCGAAGCCGATCTTGTAGACCTTGAAGCGGAAGAACGTCCGGAATATTTGGCCAGTCTGGGCGTCACCGAAACCGGACTCGGCAAGTTGATCCGCGGGGCCTATCACACGCTCGGCATGATCTCCTACTTCACAGCGGGCGAGAAAGAGGCGCGCGCCTGGACAATCCGCAAAGGCGCCAAGGCGCCGGAAGCCGCCGGAGAAATACACTCAGACATCGAACGAGGCTTCATCCGCGCACAGGTCATCGCCTACAACCACATGATTGAAGCCGGCTCTGAAGTGGCCGCCAAAGAGAAGGGCTGGATGCGCCTCGAAGGCAAGGAGTACGTCGTGCAGGACGGCGACGTGATCGAATTTCGATTCAACGTTTAAAGAGAGCAAGGCGCCAGGTATCAGGTTCCAGGCGCCAGGCGCCAGGTGTTGGGTATGAATCTGCGAAATCACTCTTTTCCTGGCGCCTGGCGCCTGGAACCTTTCATCCGAGCTTCAGCCGGCTGGTCTTCGACTTATACCTGCTGTCGCTGAGGATCGTATTGTCCGTCAGCCGGGTCTTGCCGAAATAGGCCGCCACCGAGACGAGCGCGTTCTGCTCGGTCAAGTCGTCGAGGGGATCGAGATGTTCCGTGTCCGTGACGCCGATGTAATCGATGCGCGCGAGCGGCTCTCTCTCAATCTCCTTGCGCATGGCTTTGATGATGCGCGAAGGATTTCTTTCGCCGTCATTAAACATCTCTTCGGCCAGGCGCAGGGCGCGATAGAGCACAGGCGCGGCGAGTCGCTCCTCCGGCGAAAGGCGGCGGTTCCTTGACGAACAGGCCAGGCCGTCCTCTTCCCGCGCTATCGGCGTGACCACGACCTCGACGGGGAGATGCAGATCGCGAACGAGTTTTTTAACTATCACCACCTGCTGGGCGTCGCGCTGACCGAAGAAGGCGAACTTCGGATGAACGAGGTTGAACAACACGCTCAAGGCCGTCGTCACGCTGCGGAAATAGCCCGGGCGGGCCAATCCTTCGAGTTTGTCGCTCAGGCCCTCGACCTCGACGTGAGTGGAGAAGCCCGGCGGATACATCTCTTCGTAACTCGGGGCGAAGATGTAATCGACGCCGATCGGCGAAAGTTGATCGGCGTCGCGGGCCAGATCGCGAGGGAACTGCTCGAACTCCTTCTCCGAGCGGAACTGCGCCGGGTCAATAAAGATCGAAACGACAACGGCGTCCGCCATCCGGCTGGCCTCGCGCACCATGCTGAGATGACCTTCGTGCAGCGCGCCCATCGTGGGAACGAACCCGATCGAGCGGCCCTCCTCCCACAACTTCCCCGAAACTGCCCGCATGCGCGCGGCTTTAGTAATGATCTCCATAAACGCCCTTTCGAAAGGCCCTAAAAACATTTGAAGCGCCAACCTTCCCGGCCGGCGCTTCATCGTTTAATCGAATTGTATCTTTCAAACCGTTTGGCAAATCCGTTTGGCCAAACACATTCGGCCCAATCACAAAACATCTTCTTCGACTGAGGTCTCTACATAGGAGACGACAGGGCTGGCGCTCCGATTCAGTTGGAGGGCGATCTGCGCTGTATTGCGGTCCTGCAAGACGACTCATCGAAATGCTCTCTTCTCCCATATATATCCATATGACGAAGGTCTGTAATTATATGCCCGCGCGCGGGCTTTGCAACGCCCATCGCTCTTCGATCATCCGGCGTAAATCGACACGGACGACGAATCGTTCAAATCGCCCAGGAGTCGCCGAATTGTCTTGCCGGAGATCGGATGGCGGAGTTCTGGCGCGATCTCAGCCAGCGGCGCGAGCGCGAATCTGCGCAGGTGCAATCGTGGGTGAGGCAGCGTCAGCGCGACGCCGTCACGAACGCCCTCAATCACTGCGCCGTCAAAAAGCAGCAGATCGATGTCTATGACGCGCGCGCCTTTCGGGGTCAGACGCTCGCGGCCCAGACGCGCCTCCACGTCGAGACAGAGTCTGAGCAGGGAAAACGGCTCGGTCAGTGGCGCGCTGACAGCCACGGCCATGTTCAAAAAATCAGGCTGGTCGAGATAATCAACCGGCTCGGTCTCGTAAATTGACGAGATGGCGGTCAGATTCAGACCGGCGTCGCGGATCTCCTTCAGCGCCCGCAGCAGGTTGGCGGCGCGATCGCCCAGATTCGATCCCAGACACAGATACGCCGCGCTCGCGTCGCGCGAGCTAAGAGTTTCATTTTCCATGTCGATCATCTTAACCCGTTAATCCCGCCGATTCATCATATCCGGCAGCCGTTGCGCAAACTCCTTCTCGCATATAGTGTGGCGGTTGAATGGCTGGGAAACCAATTTCATCAACTCCGTCCGACGCCGTGGTTTCGGCGAAAGGCGCGTCGCGCGCCCGATCAGGCCATCTGTGGATTTACCGCAGTGACGTGACACAAAAACCGCAGGCCGAAAGCGGGTCAATCGTCCGCCTCGTCGATCATCGCGGGCGATTCATCGCGCGGGCGCATTACGGCAAAGAGTCTGAAATCACGCTGCGGATAATTTCAAAAGACGACGTCGAGATCACGCGCGACTTCTGGCTTGGGCGTTTGCGCGCCGCCACCAGATGGCGCGAGCAGGTGGTCAGCGGCGCCGACGCTTACCGCCTGGTTCACGCCGAAGGCGACCTCCTGCCCGGTCTGATTGTTGACCGCTACGGCGACTGTTTTGCGGTGCAAACGCTGACGCGCGGAATGGAGGCGTTGAAAGCGATGTGGGCTGAACTGCTCGTCGAAGAATTCCGTCCGCGTCTGATCGTCGAGCGAAACGACGTCAAGGTTCGCCAGCTCGAAGGGCTGCCGATGATCACCGGCGCGATCTACTCCGCTGTGGGGCGAATCGAGGGTTCGCCCGCGGCCGCGCGAGTCGCTGATGATGAGGACGAGAGCGGGCCGGCGGCTCGCCCCGCGGCGGCCGGCGATCTAATCATCACTGAGAACGGGATCAGGTTCCGGATAAACCTGTTTGAAGGACAGAAGACCGGCGCATTCCTGGACCAGCGCGAGAACCGCGCGGCGGCCATGCGCTACGCGCGCGGGCGCGGTCTTGATTGTTTCAGTTATCACGGATCGTTCGCGCTCCATCTGGCGATAGGCTGCGAACGCGTCACCGCCGTTGACATCTCCGAACCGGCTATCGAAAGCGCGCGCCGCAACGCCGAGCTCAACAACATCAAGAACATCGATTTCGTCGCTGCCAACGCCTTCGACCTGCTGCGCGATTACGACGACGCGGGCGAACGGTTCGACACGATCGTACTCGACCCGCCGGCCTTCGCTAAAAACCGCGGCGCGGTCGAGGCGGCGCTGCGCGGCTACAAAGAGATCAACCTGCGCGCGCTGCGATTGCTGAATCCGGGCGGCGTCCTGATCACCTGCTCGTGTTCCTACCACGTCGGCGAGGAATTGTTTCTTGAGACGTTCACCGAAGCCGCGCGTGACGCTGGTCGCGCGGCGCAAATCGTCGAAAAGCGCTCGCAATCTCGCGATCATCCGATCCTGCTGTCTGTGCCTGAGACTTATTATTTGAAATGCGTTGTGGCGAGGGTGATGGATTGAGGAAAACCCCGTCCACAAAGTCACACGAAGAACCACGAAGGAAGAGATAAAATCTTCGTGTCTCTTTGTATGACTTCGTGGATGGGATCGATTCAAACTGGAAGCTGTTCAAGCCGCGTCACAATCTCATTGGCCTTGTCCGCGCCGATTTCAGGACTCAGCTCCAGATCGCGCTCGTAGGTCAGCATGTATCTTACGACATTGTCGTCCTGATCGGCGCCCGAAAGCGCCGCGACCAGATCGATCAGGACGTTATATGCTCCTTTTGTCAGATAGACGCCGTTATTCTTCGCGCCGAGCTGTTCATATTTGGTCGCGGCGTATTCGGAGCAGTTGACAATCGCATCGTTGTGATTGATGTAGCCTTTGCCAACGATCACCTGGCAGCCTACCGACCACTTGCCGACATTAAACAATCCTTCGCCACCCCAGTGAACATTGATCGTATTGTTAACCTCCAACTTCCTGGCCAGGTCCGCGTCGGTCAAAACATTGTCTTTCGAGCGGACGACCAGAACTCCACGGTTCAAAGGCTTCAGCGCTTGAAAGACTCGATTCAAATCCGAGATCTTGTGCCAGCCGAACCGGTAAAGGTGTTGCCCCTGCGTCAGAAAAGGGAAGCCCTCGGGATTTTCGGTCGCCCCCGGATCGGTCGAACCGAGAAATTTGAACGCCAGTCCCCGGATGAGCAGGATGAACGCGTCGTCGAATTTTCTCTGTCCGGCCTCGATTTGCGTCTCGTTACGGCGAACTCCGATCAGGTGAATCTTGTTCGGATCGAAGTCCCAATTCGGAACTTTGATGGTGTCGGAGGGTTGAGTGTCTTCATTCAGCTTCCGCAGCATGGCGTTCGGAGCGGCGAGGTATTTTTCTTTGATTTTATGGAGCAGCGACATCCATTTCGCATACTCCGGGATCGGATTGGCGGCGCTTATGCCGGCCCACTCGGCCTTTTGATTTTTCGCGCGCCAGCGATCAGCCTGCGCGATCGTTTTCGGCCCCATTACGCCGTCGGGGTATCCAATTCCCGCCACGCCTTCGACAGTCCGCACGTACTCCTGAAAAAGACGAATGGCCGAAAGCGTGCGATAACCGCAAATGCCGTCGACTTTGCCGGAGGGGAAGATCCCGGCGTCTTTGAGGAAGCGCTGCGCATCGGCCACCGTCATCGCGCTTCCGCCGAGCGGCCGAAACTCCGCCCATTCGCCGTCTTTCTCTCCGCGCAGCTTATTCTCCCAGCTTTCCACACCGGTCAGCTTCTTGGCGTGTTCGATGTAATCGTCCAGAGCTGAGGGTTGAACGTTTGAATCGTAGGTTCCCAGGCTGATCATGGCTATTCCTCCAGTTTAAGGTGTATTCACACTTTATTGGCGCCGAGGCGTGGCCTTTCCATATCCGCTTACCGGATCGGTTTGCATTTGCCACAGAGAAATTCAACCACGAAGAAACGGAGGACACGAAGAAACTTTAGCAAATCCTAGTGTCCTTCGTTTCTTCGTGGTTGTTATTTTTCCAATCGCAATCTGTCCTAACTCTCGCTGTGCTCTTCGCCGTCGTAATGGAGCGTCGTCGCTTCTTCCTCGATGACTGTGTCGAGATGAACGGGGCGCCCCCAGAGCTTATGGACGTATTCGAGCACCTTGCGCGCGTATTTCAGGTCGAGTTCCGCGCTCTCGTAGCGGTGGCGCAGGAGAAGCTCCAGGTTGCCGTCGTAATCGCCGTCGGCGACCTCGATATAAGGGTATCCGAAGTTGGTCATGTTGGCCACGAGTTGATCGCGCACGCGCTCCCATCGTTTATCGGTGACGGTCCATTCTTCCTCATCGATCAACTCGTAAACGAACAGGTCAAGCTCTTCGCATAAATCTTCGGTCAGATAGTTGCGAAGTAGCGAGCTGTCGTTCTCGGTCTCGCGCACTTCGAGGACCTTCTCCCAGCCTTTGCCCGGCTCACGGCCGAACTTCTCCCGCTCCTCGACCGTCGGATTGTTCCAGCGCTTCTCAATGTCCTCGAGAATCTTGTAGCCGACGAAGTAAGGATTCAGTTGGCCGCGATGCGGCGAAACGACGCCCGCGTGCAGTTCGGCGAATTCGACATGCTCGTGATCCGGCAGATCGAGTTCGCGCATGATGCGTGAATGGATGAGTGACGCAAATCCCTCATTGATGGTCTTGGTCTGCATCTGCGGCACGAAATAGAGCATCTCGTCGTGGATCATGCTGATCACGTCGCGCTGCCAGGGCTGCAGGACCGGCGAATTTTGCATGATGAACCAGACAATGTCTTTCTCGGGCTGTTTCTGTTTGTCCTGCGCCTTCGCCGCTTCGGCCTTGGCTATCGCTTCACGCTCCTGCGTCGAAATCAGATCGTCGAAAAGCCTCGGGGGCTCGGCCCGTTTCTCCTCGTCTTTCCCCTCGCGGTCGTCTTTTTTAATGAAGAAGTACGGGTCGATGTGCTCTTCTATCGAGAGCACCGCGTCGAGGAAGTCCTCGACGACCTTGCGCCCGTATTTGAACTCGTATTCGTTGATCCGCCGCGCATGGATCGCGGCGTCGTCGATCATCCGGCGGTTGGTGCGCGAGAAGTAGGCGTTGTGCTTGAAGAAATCCACGTGGCCCAACACATGCGCGATGACCAGTTTGTTCTGCAACAACGAATTGTTTTCGAGTAGAAAGGCGTAGGCCGGATTGGAATTGATCACGACTTCGTAAATCTTCGAAAGGCCGAAATCGTACATCGTTTTCATCTTGTGATAGGCCTTGCCGAACGTCCAGTGCGAGTACCGGCCGGGCAGGGCGTATGAACCGACCTCGTACATCACGGTCGAGGGCACGATCTCGAACCGCGTCGGGAACGGGTCCAGACCGAACTTGTTCGTGGCGATGTCCCAGATCTGTTCTAGCGCTTTTTCGAGTTCACGTACTTCCTTGTCCATAGATTCACCCGTTGAATATTCTTTGTGAGGGCCCAATATATCACGAATCGGTTGAAGGCGTAGACGCCGCTCCAGTATCATCGCTGTTGAAGCGATCGAACTAAGGAGGAGTTCACGTCGCCGCTGCGACACGGGAGAAATGGTGAAAGTAAACCACGAAGAAACGAAGGGGACGAAGAAAGTTGTGAGAAAAACTTCGGGTTCTTCGTTTCTTCGTGGTTGATCTCCGGGGGGAAATAGATGTCCAAGTATACGGAGATGACGACGTCGGAATTGATCGACCTGCTCTTCAAAGAAGAAGACCGGGCGACAGTGGAACACGCGCGGGAGTTGATCGCCCGCGGCGAGGAGGCCGCCTGTCCGCTGCGCGAGATTTTGGCGAACGAAGACTACTGGTACGAGGGACAGGGCGGCGACCATTGGATCGTAGTCCACGCCATCAACATTCTCGGCGCGATGCGTGACGAGCGGGCGCTGCCCCTGTTGATCGAGATGGTTCCGCACGCCTATTTCTCCAACCACGAAGCGGCGGTCGAAGTCTTGCCTGGGGCCCTGGGCAATTACGGCGAGACGGCGGTCGGGCCATTCACGAAATTCATCAGCGAATACCGCGGGGCGTACCACGACAACCCCGATTTCGGCCACTGCCGGCACACCGTCTCAGCGGCCTTGACGCGCATCGCGCTCAATGACGAAGCCGTCCGCCCGCGCGTGGCCGATTTCGTTACGGGCCTGTTCACCGACCCTCAGGAAGACGACAGAATTTTTCTCTCATTCAGCTCCGGCCACCCCGTCGCGCTCGACAAGGAGCCTGGAAAAGAACGCGGCCTGAAGGCCGTGCGCGCCGCGTACGAACGCGGAATGATCAGCCAGGAGATTAACGGCAGCTTTAAGGAATTCACGCGAATGGTCAGGGAGAGGCGACCGAGCCTCTTCAACGATCTGAAATCGGATTTGTTCGACTTCTATAGCCCCGAAGAGATCAGGAGGCGACAAAAAGAGCGCGCGCAACAGCGAGAGGATGACCCCTACAGGCCGGACGCCAGGCCGCTCATCCCATCAGGATATACGGCGCCGGATGGCGGCGGCGGTTTGCACCGAACCGAGAAAGTAGGCCGCAATGATCCCTGCCCTTGCGGTTCGGGGAAGAAGTACAAAAAATGTTGCGGGCAACAAGGCTGATCTCCCCGGAAACCCCACGTAGAAAGGAGTTTATTCGTTTGCCGACTTAACGAATAAACTCCTTTCTACGTGGCGCCGATTGACAGTCGTGCGGTCGGCGTCTAAAATCTGTCGGTTTGTGATCCGATAACCCGTAGAGTATCCCTCGCTGGTTCGCTAACCATGCATAGCCAAGCCTTATTTACCCTGGAATTTGACAGGCTCAAAGAGCTGCTTCTGCAACAGACGCGCACTCCGCTCGGCGCGGCGATGGCCGAGGCTCTGACTATTTCAGTCAGCGAGGTCGAGATCGTCCGCGAATTGCGGCTCGCCAGCGAGGGCGCCGTCTATCTGCGCGAGGGCGCCACGGCCCTGGACGTGAACGATCTGCCCGACCCGCGCTCCGCGCTCGGCAAACTAAACGTCGCTGACGTCAACCTGGAGCCCTTCGAGATTCTGAACTTGTTGCGGCTGATTTCGGTGGCGATGGGCTTGCGCGAGACTTTTCACAACGAGCAGGAGAAGTTCCCGCTCATCCGCGAAATCACCGAAACGATCCCCAATCTGCGCGCGCTCTATCAACGGTTGCGCGGTCGCATTTCACCGACCGGCGAGATCGAGGATTTCGCCAGCCCAGAGCTGCGCGAAGTCCGGTTCCAGATTTCAAAACTGCGCTCGCAGATCCAGCGTTCGCTCGAAAACATTCTGAAGCGCGCCGAAGAGGCGCATGCGCTCCAGGACGAATTCATTACGATCCGAAACGAGCGGTACGTCATCCCGATTCGCAACGACAATCGCGGCGCGGTCGCGGGCGTCGTCCATGGGATGTCGTCTTCCGGACAGACGGCCTTCGTCGAGCCGCTGGAGACCATCAGCCTGAACAACGAACTGGTCCGATTGCGCGAACTCGAACAGGTTGAGATTACCAAAGTCCTCTATTCGATCACCGAAGAGTTGCGCGAGGAACTCGCCGCGCTGGAGGCGATGGCCGCCGGCGTGGGGCGGATTGATTTCATTGCGGCCAAAGCGCGCCTGGGCGTAGCGCAAAACGCGATCGAGCCGAGGATCAATAACGCCGGCAAGCTCGCGCTCAAAGACGCGCGCCACCCGCTGCTCGAAGCCAGCTTGAAAGCGCAGAGGGCGCCGATCGTCCCGATCTCGATGGAGCTTGATGTCGGCCGCCGTGTCATGGTCGTCAGTGGCCCTAACGCGGGCGGGAAGACGGTCGTTTTGAAGACCGCCGGATTGCTTTCGCTAATGGCGCAGGCCGGACTGCTCGTTCCGGCCGCCGATGCCGATCTGCCCATTTTCCACCAGTTTCATGCCGACATCGGCGATCACCAGTCAATCGCGGCCAATCTTTCGACCTTCACCGCGCACATCCAGAACGTTCGCGGGATCTGTGATGAACTGAGGCCCCCGGCGCTCGTACTGCTCGACGAGGTTGGCACGGGAACGGACCCGGAAGAAGGCTCGGCGCTGGGCGTCGCGATGGTCGATTATTTCCGCGAATGCGGCGCACACGTCATTGTCACGACCCATTACAGCGGCTTGAAAATGTACGCGACCAACACGCCCGGCGTAATTAATGCAAGCGTTGAGTTCGATGAACGTACACTGAAGCCGACCTATCGCCTGTTGACCGGCCTGGCCGGGTCGTCTTCTGGCATCGAAATCGCGCGCCGCTTCGGATTACCCGAAGCGATCACCGGACGCGCGGCTGACCGCGTTAAGACGGCCAGCGCGGACGCGACTGAATATCTGCGGAGGCTGAAAGATCAGTTCGATCACCAGCGACAACTCGTCGCGGCGCTCGAAGAAGAGCGCGCGGCGGTGGCCGACAAATACTCCAAACTCGAACTCCACTTTATCCAGAAGGAGAAAGAGCGCGAGAAAGAGTTCCGCGCCGAACTCCAAAAAGTCGTCGATGAGTTCGTGAACAAAGCCGAGAAATTCGCGTCCATGATCGAAGACGCCGCCAGCGCGCGCAAAGTCCGCAAGGAAATTGAAAAGCGGTCGGTCGAATTAAGAGCGGTGGCAAGCTCCGAGTCGCGCAAGATGCGTCAGCGGACGGCCACGTCCATGACCATCGGGGGAACTATGGGCGGCGCGGAATCGACGTCGGCCGAAGGCGCGGCGCCGGAGACCGAAGAAGGCCATGAGGCCATAGATTTTCGCCCCGGCGACCGCGTGCGCCTGCTTTCGTTCGACCAGGAAGGGGTGGTCGAGTCGGTCGGCGAAACAGAGATCGTCGTCCAGATCGGCGCGCTGCGCTTCCGCGAACAGCGCGCGAATCTGCGACTTGCCGAGCGTAAAACCGAGCCGAAGAGGAAGGCTATAGGCCTCGCGGGATTGCCGAAGGGGGTTTCGGTCACATTGCAAGAACAGCCTGCCATCGGCGGCGAACTGAACGTCATCGGCAAGACTGTCAATGAAGCTACCGAAGCAACCGACAAGTTTTTGGACGCCGCCTACCTGGACAATTACGACAGCGTTCGCATCATCCACGGAATCGGAATGGGCGCGCTCAAACGGGCGATTGCGGATCTGCTGTCGGATCACCCCCATGTCGCCAAATGGCGCCCGGCGGCGCCTGATGAAGGCGGCGCTGGGGCGACTGTCGTCGAATTAAAAAAGTGAGTTATGTGACACAGAGGAGGAGAGACGGGGAGACAGGGCGACGGGGCGACGGGGCGAAATCAGTATTGATCGCCGAATCTCCTTGTCGCCGTCGTCGCCCCGTCTCCCCGTCTCCCCGTCTCTCTCTAATTTAGCGCTATACAGGAACTGGTTCATCCCGAAATGCGAATCCCGCGCGGTTTCAGCGAAGAGTTACGTAATCAGGCCGACATTGTGCGGATAATCTCCGACTACGTTTCGCTGAAAAAGAAAGGGCGTGATTGGGCCGCCTGCTGCCCCTTCCACAATGAAAAGACCCCCAGTTTTTACGTCAGTCAGGGCAAACAGATTTTCAAATGCTTCGGGTGTTCCAAGGGGGGCAGCGTCTTCGATTTCATTATGGAGATCGAAGGCTGCTCTTTCCCTGAAGCGATTCGCGTCGTCGCTGAAAAGACAGGCGTAACGGTTCCGGTAGAGACCGACAATGCGCGCGAATACGAGGAGCGGGCGAGCCAGCGCGCGGAATTGATACGGATCAACCAATGGGCGACAGAGTTTTTTGAGCAAAATCTGATCGAGACCGCCGAAGGCCGGCGCGCGGTCGGCTATGTCGTCGAGCGCGGCGTAAACGAAGAGACGCGGAAAACTTTTCGCCTGGGCTACGCGCCGAACAGCTATGACGCGATGAGCGGCTACCTTCGCTCGCGCGGCGCGTCAATAACCCAAATCGAACGCAGTGGCCTGGTGACTTTGAGAGAATCGGGCGGATTTTACGACCGTTTTCGGAATCGTCTGATGTTCCCCATTTGCGACGCTCAGGGGCGGGTCATTGCCTTCGGCGGTCGCATTCTGGGCGACGGGGAGCCGAAATATCTCAACTCACCCGAAACCACGCTCTACACCAAGGGAATGCATCTGTTCGGCCTGAGTCACGCGCGAGAGGCCATTCGCCAGCGCGGTTACGCGATCCTGGTTGAAGGCTACCTGGATTTTCTTATTCCGTTTCAGGCGGGCGTCAGGCATCTGGTCGCGAGTCTCGGTACGGCGCTGACTGAGAATCAGACGCGACTACTTGGGCGTTACGCGCGGCGAATCGTGGTTAACTTCGATCCCGACTCGGCCGGCCAGGCCGCGACCAAACGCAGTTTGGAGTTACTTTTAACTGAGGCTTTCAAGGTCAACGTGTTGACGCTGCCGGACAACTTGGACCCCGATGAATACATCAGAGCCCACGGACCGGAAAGCTATTTAAAGCTTTTGAAAGGCTCTCAGCCTTTTCTTGATTACATCGTTGACCAGGCGATCAATTCGCATGATCAAACCCGTCCCACCGGCAAAGTCGAAACGATCAACGCAATTCTGCCGTATCTACGTTTGGTCAAGGATCGGATCGAGCGGGCCGAGCATTTCGAGCGCATTGCCGACTGTCTGAAAATTGACAGTCGACTGATTCGCGAAGAGTTCAAGAAGGCCGCCGAGACGCGATCCGAGCGGGTCGGCGAACGGGCTATCAAAGCAACCCTGGTTGTCAAGCCTGCGGAGCGGAAATTGCTTGAAATTCTAATTAACCAGGCTCCCGTTCGACGGCTCATGATGTTGCAGATGACGGAGGAGGATTACGAATGGCTAAGAACGGCCCAACTCTTCCGCTTGATCTTTGAGTTTGAGCAACAGGGAGTGGAAACGAGCTATCACAATTTGAGCCAGGCCCTGGGGGATGAGGATTTGGCGCGCGACTTGCTGCCGAGCCTAATGATTGGCAATTCTTCCGCCTCCAGCCTAGCGAAGCATAGTTCGCCAGACCGCGATGAGCGAGAGGCTATGGAAAGCCTCTATGGTTTGCGTTTAGCGAACGTCATCGAAAAGCTTGCGGCGCTGCAAATAGAGATAAACCACGCTCAGCGCAGTAACGAAATTACGCGTCTCAACGAGCTGTTAATGCTCAAGATGGAGCTAACAAGGCAGCGGCAGAGTTTGGCGCAATGGACCGGCCAATGAAGTAATCGAGCCGCCGGGTGTCATAAAGGAGTCGTAAAGTTTTGACAATAAGTATAAGTATTGACAACGCGCCAAAACTTTTGCCCGCCCTTCGCGCGTAGTAACACGAAGCGAGTGGATGAACAGTGAAAAGAGGTGATCAAATTGGACGAGAAATATACAGACGATGTTCAAAAACTTCTGGATATGGGCAAGGAGAAGGCCTTCTTGACCTACGATGACATCAACCAGGAGTTGCCGGAGGGCTTGGTCTCTACTGACGACATCGAGGACATCTTCGCCACACTGAGCGGCGAAGGGATAACGATCAGCGATTCGGAAGAGAAGTTTCTGGAAACCGCCGCGGCCGTGGCCACGGCTGAAAAGAAATTCGAAGAGCCGCAGGAAGAGGAGCTCGAGCTGGACCTCACGCCGGGGGCTTTGGACAAAACGAACGACCCGGTCCGCCTCTACCTGCGCGAGATGGGCGTGGTGCCGTTGCTGACGCGCGAAGGCGAAGTCGCCATCGCAAAACGCATCGAACGCGGAAAGATCAGAATGCAGAAGGCGATCTCCCGCTCTCCGGTGGCCATCGCCGAACTGCTCAGGATCGGTGACGAGTTGGCGAACGGCGACCTTTCGATCCGCGAAGTCGTGACTTTCACCGAACAGGAAGGCATCACGGAAGAGAAGATCGAGGAGTACCACAACTACACCCTCGAAACCATCGCCGAGATCGGCAAGACTCTCAAGAAGACAAACACGCTTTACGAGAAAGTCTTGGCCGAGCCGAAGCGTTCGCCGAAGCTCCCCAGGATGCGGCGCAAACTCGCGCGGCAGCGCGTCGAGCTTTCACAACTCGTTCGGTTGCTCGATTTCACGCAGAAGATCCAGGACCGGCTGGTTTACTCGATGAAGCAGGCCAGGGCCGACGTGATCTCGACCGAAAAAGATGTTGACAAGCTCTCGCGCTCGCTTGAGCGCAAACGTAACGCCGAGGAGATCAAGGAGACCGAGAAGAAACTGCGCGCCGCCAAGCGCCACCTCTCTCAGCTCGAAGGACAACATAACCAGTCCTCGGTTGAGATCAAGCGCGCAGTGCAGACCGTGATGATGGGCGACGCCGAAGCGCAGCAGGCCAAGAAAGAGCTGGTCGAAGCCAACCTCCGACTGGTCGTCTCGATCGCGAAGAAATACACCAACCGCGGTCTGCAGTTCCTCGACCTGATCCAGGAAGGCAACATCGGCCTGATGAAGGCCGTCGACAAGTTCGAGTACAGGCGCGGTTACAAGTTTTCGACCTACGCGACGTGGTGGATTCGCCAGGCGATCACGCGAGCCATCGCCGATCAGGCCCGCACCATCCGCATCCCGGTGCACATGATCGAAACGATCAACAAGTTGATCCGCACCTCGCGCGCGCTGGTGCAGGAACTCGGCCGCGAGCCGACATCTGAAGAGATCGCCAAGAAGATGGACATTCCGGCCTCGAAGGTTCGAAAAGTCCTCAAGATCGCCCAGGAGCCGATCTCACTGGAAACGCCTATCGGCGAAGAGGAAGATTCGCACCTCGGCGACTTTATCGAAGACAAGACCATCCAGAACCCGGCCGAGGCGGTCATCAACATCAACCTCCGCGAAATCACGGAGGAAGTATTGAAGACGCTGACGCCTCGCGAGGAGAAGGTCATCAAGATGCGCTTCGGACTGGGGCCCAACGGCAGCGAGCACACGCTCGAAGAGGTCGGCCAACACTTCGCCGTCACGCGCGAACGCATCCGCCAGATCGAAGCGAAGGCGCTCCGCAAACTCCGCCACCCGTCGAGGTCGCGGAAGCTGAAGGCGTTCTTGGAAAGCGGAAGGCCATAAGGCGCTGTGTCGGCGCAAATCACAAGGCCAGTCATCGCCAGTCATGGTTCGATGACTGGCCTTTTGCTTGCGCAGCCTTTCCGACATCGATCAGTTTTTATGGAATTCGGGGAAATGGTTGGCTTGCAGGCTTACGTTTCCCCAGTTTAGTAATGGCCAAAGCCGTCACACCGACCATTGCTCCTAGGGTCACAAACAAATAGATCAACACGGAATGCGATTTCGAAGGATTCACGTTCGGAGGCTTCTCGCGCTTCCCGGTGGAAGAGTTCATTGGTCCGTATCCTTTTTCCACTTTCATCACTTCCGTGTAGGAGATTACGACCATCTGCCTCAGGTCGACTTCGGCGATTTCGAAACTGTCCGACTCGACCTTGCTGATTGCCCCGTAATACTCAACGCCGGAAAACAGTATCACGGTGACGTCTTCGCCCATGCCGATCTTCTGAACCTGGTCTTTCACTATCTGAATCTGGGATGACGAGGCCGGATTATTTTGCGGGGATTGGCAATAACCCGGCGCGTTGTTCGCAAAGATCAGAGCGAAAGTGAGTGCGGCGACCTGAAAATAGCTATGCGTTTTCATGATTCGACCCTCCAATTTGTTCTCTGTTTGTTGTCTGGGGTTATCCGACGCTACTTTGCGGGGGTAGCTTTCGTGTCGGGCAGGACTGAAAGCCTCTTGGCCAATTTTCTTGCAAGGGGTGTTATGGCGTATCTCTTCTCGCTCCCCACTCCGGTCTCCGTAAATTGGAGTTTGCCCTCTGGCGTCAGCGCCAACGCGCTGACGAAGAAGAGCGTTACAGTGACGCTGCATGACGATGAGGTTGCCATGCACGATGGTTCACAGAACGAAGTAGAACACGGTGAAGAGCATGAGTCGGAACCGCTTCCTACGTCTGAGGCCAATAATATCCGCAGATCATATGGCTCTACGCCATTTTCCACGAAAATTATGGGTATACCTATTCTACCGGACCAGTCTGTCAGCTCCTTTCTCAAAAACTGCGCCGTTAAAAAATCTTCCTCTATGAAGATGCGCAGCGATCTCGAGGGATGCGCGGATTGCGGCTCTGGAATATGGGCTGGCGTCGTTTGGGTAGCTTGTGGCGCCGGCGTTCTGCCGGCTGAATAGAAGAGTGGGATGGACGACAGAGAAAGCGCGACCAGACCAGTGACGATCATTCTGGCGATCATAATTAACCCTCCACTTGGACGAGTGCTTCTCGATCCTGAAGTAAAGGGGGTGCATCTTCAGAATTGATCACGGTCTTTTTCGAGATGAACGGGATAACAACGACATGTCTGAACCACTACCGAACGGCGGCGCGGGGACTACAGATAGTCCTGCCGCCCGCATCAAAGTTTCCCGCTCATCATACATAATGACGTATAACGCTGGACGAGAAGTTACAGAATCTTCCAATAGCCCCGGCCGTTAGCTTCACAGGAACGCGAGCAGAACTCGCGCGTGATGGAAGCCAGGGCGATTGACGCGTTTCAATCGCCCGTGTCATTATCCGCGAGGTTAACGGGGCGCGTCCTTCAGCAACTGTAAACCATCGCGATATCCCGCTAACACAACTGCCATTGAGATCGGCATCTATTCGCGCATATGAGCCGAAATCGCTTGCTTCAACCAATCGCCGGCGCGACCGTGGCCGCGGCGCGATATTTATCAGTATGGCTGCTTTTATTGGCCGCTTTACCGGCGCGCGCCCAGCAAATTTCAGTGCGCCGCTATGACGTTTCTGACGGTCTCGCCCACAGCCGCGTCACAGCCATTCACCAGGATCGCAAAGGCTACCTTTGGTTCGGCACGTGGGAAGGCCTGAGCCGCTTTGACGGGTACCGCTTTACCAACTACGGCGAGCGCGACGGGCTGGGACACGTGATCATAAATGACATCACTGAAGACCGGCGTGGGCGTCTCTGGGTCGCCACAAACGGCGGCGGCGTGGCCTGCCTGATAGACGACCCGCGAGAAGTTCTGTCGTCCGATCCATCTAAATCCGCGTCGGCTAAATCAGCGCCAGCCGGATCTGCGCCGGGCGTGAGGCGGAAGTTCATTAATTTTCGCGTTGGTGATTCACCCAATTCCAACCAGGTCAACGCGCTGCTGTTCGACGCCGATGACAATCTTTGGCTCGCCACCGACGACGGGCTTTACCGCGCCTCAGCAGGATCGAGCGGTGATTTTCAGTCCGAACTTATTGCCCCACAAAAGCCAAGCATTAACCAGAGGGTGGCTTTCGCCGACCGGAGCGGTCGCCTCTGGTTCGAGATGGAAAATGAGATCATTCAAGTCGTCCGAGGCCAGGTCATTAAGTATGGCCCAAAGGACGAGGTCGGCCGCCATCGGGTCATGAGCGTTACCGAGGATCGCCGGGGGAGAATCCTGGTCGCCAATGAGCGCGAGGTATTTGAATTCGTCGAGCCATGCGCCGCCGGGAATCGCGGGCGATGGCGGCGCGTTCCGCTCATCATCAAGCCGGATGAGGCGATTCAGGCGATGCTCAGCGATTCGACCGGAGCGCTCTGGATCGGCGCGTCGAACGGGTTGATTAAGCGCCAGGACGGGAAGCAGACGATCTACACCGACGCTCAGGGGTTGAGCAATAACAGCATCCTGGCCTTGATGGAAGATCGTGATGGTAACCTGTGGGTCGGGACCGAAGAGGGCGGCGTGTGTAAACTCTCCGGCGAGCGAATCGTCAGCTTCACCCGGACCGAAGGCATGCCGAATCAAAGTGTCTTCAACGTCATTGAGGATAGTCGTGGACGCATCTATGCGAGCGTCGCGAATGGCGGTTTGGTGGAGATCGTAGAAGGAAGGGCCGTGCTCGTTCCGGGGTCATCACTCCCCCCGTTCAACACTTCAACTCCTTACAAGGACAGCCGTGATAATTGGTGGATCAGCACCGCCAAAGGCTTATTCTACTTCGAGGGATCCGATCTGCAGTTACGCCGGGGCAGAAAGCTCAGCGAGGCCGACGGGGTCGGGGCGGAAGAAGTCAACGCCTGGCCGGCTGTGACCAAAGACCCGTTCGAAAATCTATGGATCATGCTTGGCAAGAGTCTCTATCGACTCAATCTGGCGCGAATGGGACGCCCCCGTCTCGAACGCGTCACATTGAACGCCACTCTGCCGCTACCTGTTTTATGGATGATGGGCGACCGCGCGGGGACGCTCTGGCTGGGTGGGCATCGGATGCTCGCTCGATTCATGAAGGGGAAGACCACAATTCTTCAAGCGGCTGAAGGATTGCCGGAGACGAGCCCTCGCGCCTTCTTCCAGGACAGTCGCGGCTGGCTCTGGATCGGGCTGCGTTACAAGGGCGTCTCGGTAACTAAGGACCCGACCGCCGAAACCCCGAAGTTCGTCAATTACTCGACTGAGCAGGGGCTGTCGAGCGACACCGTCTGGGCGGTCACCGAGGACGACGCGGGCCGCATCTACCTGGGTACCGGGAATGGGCTCGATCAACTCGACCCGGTAACGGGGCGCATCCGACACTTCAGCGTCAGAGATGGATTGGCGGGCGCCGTGATCCGCGATTGTCTGAAAGACCGGAATGGCGCCATCTGGGTCGCCACCGCGCTCGGCTTATCGAAATTCAACCCGCGCGCCGAAAGAGGCGTGGATCATCCTCCTCCGATCTATCTCAGTCGGGCGCAGGTGGCGGGCGAAGACCTGCCGCTCGCGGAAACAGGCGCGCCGCGCATCCCGGAGCTCGAGATTCCCTCCACCCGCAACAACCTGCTCGTCGAGTACGTGGGGTTGAGTTTCCGGGGGGAACACAGGCTGCGCTACCAATACAAGCTGGACGGCGTGGACGAGGATTGGAGCGCGCCGACCGAATCGCGGTCGGTCAATTATGCGCGGCTCGCCCCAGGGTCATATCAATTCATGGCGCGCGCAATCAATCAGGAAGGGACGATGAGTCCGGAGCCGGCCATGTTCCGGTTCCGCATCCTGCCGCCGCTCTGGCAGCGGTGGTGGTTTCTGGCGCTGGCGGCGACATTGACCGCTTTGGCATGTTACGCCTTCTATCGTTATCGCACGGCGCGCCTTGTCGAACTCGAACGGGTGCGCACGCGCATAGCCACCGACCTGCACGACGACATCGGGGCCAACCTGACCAAGATCGCCATCCTCAGCGAGGTCGCCCAGCAGCGATTGGGCGCGGAGAGTCAATTGAACGGCAGCCCCTTCTCCTCCATCGCCGGCATATCGCGCGAGTCGGTGGCCGCGATGAGCGACATCGTCTGGGCGATCAATCCAAAGCGCGACAGCCTGCGCGATCTCGCCCGGCGCATGCGTGGCTTCGCAAGCGAGGTTTTCAGCAGTCGCAACATCGAGTTCCGCTTTCACACGCTTGGATTGGAGCAAGACCTGAAACTCGGGCCGGACCTGCGACGCGACGTCTATTTGATCTTCAAAGAGGCCGTCAACAACGTTGTGCGCCATGCCGCCTGCGCGCGGGCCGAGATCGAGTTGCGTCTGGAAGGAAACCATCTCACGCTGCGCGTCCGCGACGACGGCCGCGGATTCGACCCGGAGCGGGTATGCGAAGGTAATGGGCTGGAGAGTATGACACGTCGCGCGAAGGCCATGGGCGGCGCTCTTGAGACGCTTTCACAACCGGGGCGGGGAACGATCATTACTTTGCGAGTCCCCGCGCCGCGGCGGAGCCGGATTTTGGCCAGGCCCGGGCGCGGGTAATTACCACCTACATGAATACGTAGGTCAACGTTAAGCGCCGCTGTTGTAAACTGTATCTGACATTCCATCCACGGGTGAGCACGAATATTCAAGAAATCGACTTTGGAGCTGAAGATGCCTGATCTGATCAACGTCGCCATCATCGAAGACCTGCGTGAAGTCCGCGAGGGCTTGACGGCGCTTGTCAACGGCACTCCGGGCTTCCGCTGTTCGGGCGGCTTCCGCACAGTGGCAGACGCCCTCCGCGCCATGGACAGCGAGCGACCTGATGTGATCCTGACAGATCTCGGACTGCCGGGATTGTCCGGAATCGAGGGCATACGCATCCTGAAAGAACGCTATCCGGAGACGCCGACCGTTGTCCTTACCGTCTACGACGATGAGGATGAAATCTTCGATGCGCTCTGCTCGGGCGCTTCGGGCTACCTGTTGAAGAACACGCCGCCGGCCCGTCTCCTCGAATGCCTTCGCGAGGTGGTCGGCGGCGGGGCGCCAATGTCCCCGGAAGTGGCGCGGCGAGTGGTCAAACTCTTCCGCGAGATCCGCCCGCCTGCCCGCGCCAGCTATAATCTGACGCCGCAAGAGACTGAACTATTGAAGCTGCTGGTCGAAGGTCACAACTACAAGACGGCCGCCGCCGAACTCGCCATTACCACTCACACCGTCTCCTTCCACCTCCGCAACATATACGCAAAGCTGCAGGTCCATTCCAAATCCGAGGCCGTCGTTAAGGCGCTGCGTGATCGTCTCGTATAGTCAATCACTACGGCAATACAGCCGCATGACGGACGCCCCTACCCATATACGTAGTTACAAAGGCCCTATCTTTAAACCTACTATAGTCGCGCGATGAGCCGATTGAGGGCGCTTGACGCAACCTTGCATCCGCGCCGGCTATATCCCCCAACCGCAATTAGAGAAGCGGCGATCGCCAATACAGCATCATTTTGAACATGAGCGCCTGGTGAAGGGAGAACGTCGGTATAACGCTTGAACCTTGGAGGTGAAATATGGCGCTTCAGATCGCCGGACAGACCACGCATTTCATCGTGCGCTACGATGACGCCGTCGGCGCGCCCGCGCTGGCCGTCGCCAACTCCGTGCTCGGCCAGTGCGAGGCCGATCTCTTGCGACTCAGCTTCTATCTGCCTTTCCAGCGCGGGGGCGCGGGCGACCCGTTTACGCACCCGCCCATTGACATCCAGATCGTCAATGACCCGCTTGGCGGTCCAGGCTTCTCGTCGGCCGACAACAATGGCCATTTCCCCGGCCGTCAGAGTCGCATCCGGATCAATCCCTTTTCAGCCCCGGGCGTGAGGATTAGCGACGATTTTGCCGGTTTTGCTTTCGTGGCCGAAATGGCCGAGCTGATCATGGGCTTCTATGCCTGGGACGCCGGCTCCAGCCAGGGCGAGGCGTTGTCGCGGGTGATGGCTGAAGAGCTGCATCCCATGTCAACTTCGAACTTCGTCAACACGTGGCTCAGTTGGCCGCGCCCGCGCCCTGATTGGATCAACAACGACGAGCCATCCGACGGTATCATCGTGCGCGGCGACCTCGACCAAATCGCCTTCGGCTGCGGAATGATCTTCATCTATTTCCTACGCTACCAGCTCGGCTTCCCTTACGACCAAATCTGTATGGCTGGCGGCTCCCTCCTGTCCGACCGCTATCGTAACCTGACCGGCGCGAATGACGATCCGGCGGCGCGGGTGAACAAGTTGCTCGACGACCACTTCGGAAATGGCGCCATCAACCTGGTGAGCAACAACCCCTTCCCTCTGTACGAAGGCGCCGCCCGCCAGGTATCTCTCGCATTTGCAAAACTTATCGCTTACCCGTTCCCACTGGCTGAAAGCGGCCACGCCCACGTGCAACCCTTCTTCAATTGCCCCGCCGCCGACTATCCCTACAACATCTACGGTTGGCACGTGACCCAGACCGTCACCGCCACCACGCGGGGCATCGGCCTGCCCAAATTCCAGTGGCGGATCAATGGCAAGCTGCTCACAGGCGGCAGCAGCGGCGCATCCGGCGACACCGTCAGCGCCCAGGTGGACGTGCCCGACCCTCAACGCCCGAGCGTCCCCCAACACCAAACTGAGACCTTCATCTTCGATTACGAGATTAAGGACACTTTCGACGCCGCCGGGGGCAGCAGCGCGCTCACTCTGACCAACCGCAGCAGGCACGGCGATTACCGGCTGGACATTCAAGTGGAAGCCGACGAGACCGCTGTCCCCACGGGGGCCGTGACGGCGAAGCAGAGTCTGACCTTGCGCACGCGGACGATTGAATACGGCGGCAGCTATAGCGCAGACCAGGAGCGTTGTGAAAAGGCTTTTGAACGGGCAATCGCTGGCAGGGTTCGCATCCAGGAGAGCCTCGACCTGCTGCTCACACTGCCCGACCCGCCGGAGCCCGGTTACCTCACGAAAGTCCTGGAGGCTGTCGCTCATATCCAGCAAGAGCTCGCTCGCCTCGCCGCCACCGACCACGCGACAGCGACAAAGATCGCGCGATACGCCGCCATTCAATTGGGAGTCCCCGCTCACGTGTTCCTGAAAGACGCAACGATTAACTAATCCTCGGTTTTTTGGGAATCGCCGTCGTTCTAAAAGAGCCACACTCAGCGCCAATCCCAAATTCGAGCTACAGCCAGCCGCTGTGGATAACTTCAATAACCATCAAGAGGAAAGTCATGAATTCAACGAAACGGTTTTTAGTAATTCTGATTTGCTTGTTGCTGCGCGCGACGGTCGTCTCGCAGGAACCTCATTTGGCCAAGCCCTCGCGGGGCGCGGCTTTGCGGAAAGCGACCGCCGGCAATTTGACATGCTCTCGCGTCGGCAAGGGAGTCCCGCTGGCCAGTCCAGGCGCGTTCGGCGTCGCAGGGCAAGTCGGCGCCGTTTGCGCGCTCGATCCAGGATTCGGCGCGGGAGGCCTTGTAACCACGGGCCTCGGAGACTACCCCAATGCGCTTAGCGAGCGCCCTAGTGGTGGCGTCGCGGTTCAGCCCGACGGCAAGATTGTAGCCATACCGAGCTGGTTCATATCGACTAACTTCCTCCTGGTCCGTTACAACAGCGACGGCTCGCTTGACGCGTCATTCGGCGCTGGAGGCATTGCGGGCGTCAACCTGCGCGTCGGCCTATTCACCACGGCGCTCCTCCTTCAACCAGACGGCAAGATCGTCGTGACAGGCTATCAGTTCCTCAACGATCAGGATGACATCGTCCTGATCCGGTACAACACGGATGGTAGTGTCGACACCAGCTTCGGCGTGAGCGGCAAAGTGGTCACTGACTTCGGCGCGGACGAAGAACCCTATGCCGTCGCCCGCCAGGCCGACGGCAAAATAGTTGTAGCCGGCGATACCCTCTTCGTAAACCCGGCTACCGGGTCCGTTGTTCGCGGGTTCCTTCTGGTTCGCTACAACGCGGACGGCAGTCTAGACACTGGCTTTGGCGCAGGCGGGAAAGTGGAAACCGCCATTCCCGGGACTCAATCTTCCATTGCTTTTGGAGTCGCCATTCAGCCGGACGGCAAGATTGTCGCTACCGGCGATGGGGCCGGAGTTATTCCGTTCGCGCGCTACAACACGGACGGCTCGCTCGACGCTTCATTCGGCGTGGGCGGCTCGACGGTGTTTAATGACAATCACGGTTACCTGGAGGCTAGCGCCCTGGCCCTTCAAGCTGACGGAAAGTTTGTGGTAGCCGGCCTCAGAGTCGACAGCCCTCCACAGCCGGTCATGGTCCTGCGCTTCAATACGAATGGCAGCGTGGATTCCGGTTTTGGCGCAAACGGAATAGCGTCCGCCCAGTTTGTCGCCGGCAACCAGGAGCGGGCCTTCGCCATCGCTCTCCAACCCGACGGCAAGATCGTGGCTGTGGGCGATACTTTCGGACCTCAGGTAGAGGATTCAAACTTTGCCGTCGCGCGGTTCAACCCGGACGGCGCTCTCGATCCCGACTTTGGCCTGGGCGGCAAGATAACGACTGATTTCGCCGGCGGCCTGGATTCCGGACGCGCCGTCGCCATTCAACCAGACGGAAAAATCGTAGCCCAGGGCGTGGCTCGTGTCGGCCCCATCAACTTCGATCTCGCTCTCGCGCGTTATGGGTGCTCGCAGTGTAGCTTCGCGATCAATCCTGCCAGCCAGAACTTCGCCGCGGCCGGCGGCGCGGGCAGCGTGAATGTAACGACAGCCAGCGGATGTAATTGGACGGCGACGAGCAACAACGGCTTCATCACAATAACTTCAGGCGCGAGCGGAAGCGGGAATGGAACGGTCAACTTTTCGGTCACGGCCAATCCCGGACCTGCCCGCAGCGGAACGATGACCGTCGCGGGTCAGACTTTCACGGTGGCGCAGGATTCGGGCTGCGCATTCTCAATCAATCCGGTCAATCAGAACTTCACCGCGGCAGGCGGCTCTGGCAGCGTGAGCGTAACTACCGCCGGAGGATGCAACTGGACTACGACGAGCAATGACAGCTTCATCACGATAACTTCGGGCGCGAGTGGCAGCGGGAATGGAACAGTCAATTATTCGGTCGCGGCCAATTCAGGACCTGCCCGCAGCGGAACGATGACCGTCGCCGGCCTGATCTTCACTGTTACGCAGGACGCGGCCTCGGCGGTGGCCATCAGCGCGCCCACGCCTGTGGGCCTGAATGTGCCCGTGCACTTGGGCGGCGTCACAATCAACTTCACTCGTGTCCTGGCGTCCGGGATTACAACCCTCCTTCCGGCGGACCCATGCAAACCGGGTGACCCCTGTCGAATCCTGCCGCTCGGATTTTCCATGTTCGCCAATCTCGCCTTTTATATCGACACGACGGCGGCAGTCACCGGCCCGATTACGCTTAGCTTCGACTTGAGTAGTTTGATTCCGCCTAACCCCGTCGTCCCGCCTGATCCGGTCATTCCGCCTGATCCGATTACGCCCGCGCGGGTCGCTACACTGCGCGTCTTTCACGGGGAGAACGGGGAGAACGGCGTGTTTATTGACCGAACAGTCCCGCCGGATCCCATCACCCCGCCTAATCCGGTCAAAGTCGCCATCGTCAGCAGCCTCAGCCCGTTCGAGATCGCCGAGCAGCCGCCGAAGGCCGCCCTGCAAAGCGCGCTGGACGATTTGCGCGCGGTACGCCAGACAATCACCAACCGAAACGACGCCTTGCGGCTTGACATTGCGATCCGAAGCCTGAAGCTCGCGCTCGACCCGAGTCTGTGGCGCGACCCAACGCATCTTCAGACGCAGACTGGCGCGCTTGTATTCGCCGCTCTGGACGTGGCGATTGTTCCATTGCACGCCATATTGGGCGATCCGCGGAGTTCAATCCCCGCCGCGACAGCCCGCTTCTACATTGACCGCATCCTCTCCGTGGGCCGCCGGCTTGCGGTGATCGCGATCAGCGACGCGCGCGCCGCGGGCGGCGATCAACAGATCATCGACCGCGCCGCGCATGAAATCATCGACGGCGACGCGGATGTCACGCACGACAAGTTTGAGGAAGCGCTCGCCGATTACGCGCTCGCCTGGGGGAACGCCCAACTGGCCCTGCATGGCGCGTAAAGTTGAGAATCAATACCGCGAGCGTGGCTCGAAAGGGAAGCCGCGATCGCTTTGAATGAACGCCGGATCGGTACCGCGTGCGGTAGCGAGCTGGACTCTATTAAGAGGTCCGCTCGCTACAGCTCGGGGTACCGATCCGGGATGGAGGCTAATATGAAGCGCAATACATCGAGGTCCGCCCGTCAAGATTCTTCACACGACGAGGACAGAACAGGCTGCGAGCCAAACCAGAATCCGAACCAGGATCCAAATCAGGAGACAGGGCCCGACGATCCATGGGCGATTGACGGCTATCCGCAGAGTTCATCGGATTGTAACTGCCATCCGTCACCGCAACAGCCGCGTCCTACTCCTTGCGATTCGCCAATCGTGAAACCGAAAGGCGACGACTGCTGCCGTCAGATGATCGAAATTCTGAGCGGTCATCGTGGTATCGAGGAACGAGAGTTCAAGTTCCGAAAGCCGAAGACCAATCGGAAGATCAAGCTCGCCAATCTATGTTGTGCGCTGCCAGTCAAAGAGCGTCTCGGGCCGATTCTCATGCTGATTCTTCGGCGGTATCGCGACGGAGTCGCGCCTGGCAACAGCTTCGAATCGAAAATGCAGGGTGTGTTGAGCGCCCTCTCGGCCAAACACCGGAAGGCGCTCGAGATCGCGCTGGACGCCTACGACGGCGCCCCGGCGCGCGCTCGCGCATGCGCGTTCGAGACGCGGTTCGATGATTGGCCGAATGAAAAGCCACTCGATCCGGGATTCATCGCTCGCAACATCGTCGGTGAGATGCTGGCGATCGGACAAATGATCCGGTTCGGACCAGGGGCGCTGCCCTTTCCCCCACTGGTTCCCATGACTGGCCCGGTGCGCCTCTGGGAACAATCTTTCCCTCTTCCGGGCGAGCCCGGGAATTACGCCAAGCTGGCGGGCCCCTGGCCGTGGATTTGCGCCATCAGTCCCGTGGCCAACAAAGCGACTGATCTTGTGACCGATTGGTATCGGAATGAATCGCAATGCGTGCCTGGCAATATTCCGCGCGGCACGACCGACTATCATTCTCACGAGTTCGCGTGGGCATGCACGGCTACTACTGATCCGAAAGAAGAATCGGTGACCGTCGACTGTAGGCATCAGGAGCCAGTTTCCCCTGGTCCGAGCGGCGGATTTGGATTTGCCGAGTGTCCAGGTGGCATGGACTATAAGGTCTTCGACAAGGGCGCTGGCAAGAATGTCTGTCTGGAGATTCCGGAAGTCGACCCGGGCGCAGAGGTCGGACTGCGCGGTCTCAATTTCTTTTCACCGAACGCGAAGGTCCATGTCCGGAAGATCGATCAGCCGCCCTTCCCGGACATTCCGCCAATTCCGCTGAGCGGCTGGAATCCCGACACGACGACGCCTCCAGGCGCGGCGACATGCGCCGTCCGCGATCACGCGTACTTCATCATGCCGGACCACATTCAGGATCCTGTCAATCCGCTCAACGATCTTCCGATTCCTCCGGGACGATATGCCGTGCAACTCGTGGTTCCGAACGACATCAACTTCGCGGTCACCGGCGGCGGTCCGCCGCCACCGGAGTTTCGAAGCAACGAAATCCTGTTCGATCTTCAGCCGAATCCGAATCAGCGGTATCAAATCCTGACCGATGAAGCCTTCTGCTACGAAGAGACCGACGGCCTCGGATCTGACGAGCCCTGGTTCCGCGCGATCACCGGCGTTGTCGATTTGCCGCTGTCTGAGACAAAGATTGAGTTCCCGCTGCCTAATCACGTCGAGATCATGACGACTGACGATGTCGACAGCGGCGAGGTGATTACGTTTCCGGGAGCGACGCTGTTCAGCGAAGAGCTTGGCAAGAAATTGTTCGCCGCCGCCGTCATCGGGCTGGAGGTCGACAGCGAGAGCGCGGCCCGCGACCAGATCGACGACTTCTGGGAGGCGTACGTGGAATACTGGAAGCAATTATTCGTACAGATCCCAGCCAACATCGACGCCAGCGGCCTCGGCACGGCGATCAAAGACTCAATAGCAGCTGGCAAGATATCCGGCTGGGTGTGGGTGACGGGCGCGGTTCTCATCGCGATCTTCGCGGCCGGATTCCTCTACGCGCTCTGGGCGCCTGCGGACTGGATCGCGATTGATTCGTTCACTTTCACCGCCCGGCAGCTCTCTGACCTGACCGACACGAATCCGGCGCACATCCAAGGCGATGACGACTTTCTCCGCATTCGAGAGCTTCGCACGAACAACGAGCCGCTCGGCAAGAAGAACGATAACGCGTTTCAAGCGACCTACTCGGAACGGCGCCACTACCAAAGTGAAGTGGAGAACAGTCACTACGGATTCGTCTACCGGTTTAAGCGAATCTGATATGAGGCGGAAGCAATCTGATCTCAGCCCATTCGTAAGAGGAGCATTCAAATGAAATCACTCACACCGATCCTTCTATTCATCATCCTCCCGTTCTCCTGCGCCCACGCGCAGACGTTCTGCGGCTCGTGCGGGGGTGTCCAGGCAGTTGAGTTGGCCGGCGCGGCAGGTGGCTATGTCCATGAACCACCTTCATCGAAGAAGTAGCGGCAGTTCTGGAAGTGACGGCGGTCCGGCCGCTGTATAGTGAAGTCAACTCGGGGTTCTTGTCTCGAAAGTCGGTAGAACCGGAGATAACTACCAAAGCCGTCCCGAGCGATACCGCTGGCAAACTCCCGTTGTGTGTTGAGGACAGCGATATAGCTGACGACTGGCTACTGACAACTGATCACTGGTTCAAAATAAACCCAAGCGTTTGGCTCCGACCGCCGGTTTATTTTTCATCAGTCGTCAGTTGTCGGTTTTCAGTCGTCAGGTATTTCTATTCTGAACACCAAGGCTAAAAACGCCATAAGCCGTAAGACCTGAGTTTGCCAGCGGTATCCCGAGCGCCCGCGCTCCAGAGGCTCCGCCGACCTGATTTATGCGCGCTTCAGATAATTATTCCGCCCACTTCAAGGTTTCTCGTTCGTCGTTCATAATTTCAATGTATGACGCTAGACGAGAAATTACAGAATCTTCCAACCGTCCCCGGCTGTTACCTTCACAAGAACGCGAAGGGCGAGATCATTTATGTCGGCAAGGCGAAGAACCTGCGCAACCGGGTGCGCCAGTATTTCCAGAACTCGCGCGCGATGGACGCCAAGACGCTGGAGCTGGTGGCGCGCATTGTCGATTTCGAATTCATCGTCACCGACACCGAAGCCGAAGCCCTGATCCTCGAATCGAATTTGGTCAAGCGTCACAAGCCGCGCTATAACGTGATGCTCAAGGATGACAAGGCTTACCCGCATCTGAAGCTCACGATCAACGAGGAGTTCCCGCGCATTTTCAAAACTCGCAAAGTCGAAAAGGACGACGCGGCCTATTACGGCCCTTACCTGCCCGCGTCGCTGGCCGACAAGACCGTTTCGCTCGTCAACCGTGAATTCCAACTGCGCACATGTTCGGACGAGGTTTATGAAATTTACAGGCGCGCCGGACGGCCTTGCATGGAGTATCAGATCAAACGGTGCATGGGGCCTTGTCAGAAGGATTTGTGTAAGCCTGATCAGTACCGCGAAGCGGTTGATGACGTGAAGCTGCTGCTCGAAGGTAGAGACAAGGAACTGGCCGATGAGCTGGAAGCGCGAATGCAGAGGGCTTCTGAAGAATTGCGGTTCGAGCAGGCGGCGAAATACCGCGATTTGCTCAAGACCGTTCGCGCCCTAAGCGAGCATCAGAAGATGATGGGGATGCTCGATCTGGACATAGATATTTTCGGTTATTACCGCGAAGGGCATCAGTTGTCGCTACACCTGTTCACGATGCGCGAGGGGCGCGTCGTCGGGCGGCGCGAATTTTATTGGGAAGACATTCCGGTTGAAGCCTTCAATCCGGCCGAATTTCTCGGAACCGTGCTCGAACAGTATTACACCATCGGCAATTACGTGCCGCTTGAAATCCACGTGCCGGTCGATTGGGAGAGCCGCGAAACGCTTGAAGAGGTATTGAGTGAAAAGCGCGGGCGACGCGTGCAGATACTCGATCCGCAGCGGGGCAAGAAGCGGGAGATGATCGACCTGGTCGAGAAGAACGCCAAGCTCGGATTCGACCAGCGCTTCCGCGTGATCAAGCCCGATTGGTCGAAAGTCCTGGCCGAATTGCAGGAGGCTCTGGGATTGCCGTCGTACCCGCATCGCATCGAATCGTTCGACATCTCGAACATCCAGGGGGCGGAGAACGTCGCCGGGATGGTCGTCTGCGAAGAAGGCGAGATGAAGAAGTCGGATTACCGCAAGTTCATCATCAAGACGGTCGAAGGCGCGGACGATTTCGCCTCGATGCGCGAGGCCGTCTACCGGCGCTATTCGCGTTTATTGAAAGAGGAGAAACAATTGCCTGACCTGGTCTTTATTGACGGCGGAAAAGGCCAATTGTCGTCAGCCGCGGCCGCGCTGCATGAATTGGGATTGGCCGACCTGCCGATAGCCGGCATCGTCAAGCCGCGCGGACGCCACGAGGAGATCAGCCATCTGCTCGTCAAAGGTAGGGAAGATGAGCCCGTGTTTCTGGAAAAGACTTCGCCCGTGATGCGGCTGGTCAGGATCATCCGCGACGAGACCCACCGCTTCGCCGTCAGCTTCCACCGCCAGCGGCGCGCGACGCGGGATTTCACGTCCGAGCTGACCTCAATTCCCGGCGTCGGCGAGAAATTGAAAGAGCGGTTGCTGCGCAATTTCGGGAGCTTGAAGCGTGTGTCGGAGGCGACGGTCGTCGAGTTGAAGCCGTTCGTCGGCCAGAAGCAGGCCGAGATGATCGTCGAACATTTCAGGGAGAGAAGGGAAGCCGAAGCGTCAGGGGAAAACGCCCCAACGCCGGAATAATATGCGCCCCTGGGAGCGCCCCCCATCCTTGCCTGCTTGCTTCGCAACTCGAACATTTATCTTCGACTCATCTATCTTTCTTTAATCCCAGCCTGACTGCGCCATGAGCTCATTTCTTTTCGAGGCGTCAGATTCGCGAGCATATCAGGCAGGGATGGGCGGCGCTCCCAGCCGGAACCGCGCGTGGCGCGCAATGACAAATGTCGAACGCATTATGAAAAATGAAAGATGTGGCGCCACTAGCCTCAGCTGGATCGCTGTGGCAAGATCAAGATCGTGAAGCAGGAGACCGTGTCGGATGATGTAAGGGGCGCTGCCGTCGAAAAAGCGACTGAACCTATTTTCGGCGGGACTTTCCGCGCGCTTCGCTACCCAAATTATCGCCTCATCTGGATCGGATTTTTCCTTTCAAACATTGGGACGTGGATGCAGACGGTCGCGCAGGGATGGCTGGTGCGCGATTTAACGGCTTCGACCGCGCTGATCGGATTCGTTTCATTCGCCAGCTCGTTCCCGCAGATCGCCTTCTCGCTCTTCGGCGGCGTATACGCTGACCTATTCAACCGCCGCAAATTGCTGATCGCCACGCAAACAGTCCATATGTTCAACGCCGCCGCATTAGGCGCGCTGGTCCTGCTGCGCGACTGGAAGTTATGGTTGGGATTGTCGTTCTGGCATGTGATCGCCATCGCGTTCGTCGGCGGGGTTTCGTCCACGCTGGCCACGCCGGCGTTCCAGGCTCTGATGCTCGATCTGGTCAGGCGCGAGGATTTGCCGAGCGCGGTCGCGCTCAATTCCGCGCAATTCAACTTGTCGCGCATCATCGGGCCGACGATCGGCGGATTGTTATTCGGCGCCATCGGGATCGCGTCGTGTTATTTTCTGAACAGCGCCAGTTTTCTGGCGGTGATCGCTGCGCTGGGGCTATTGCGGATGCCGCCGTGGCGCGCGCCGGACGGTCGCGACGCGCGCGAAATGTGGCGTCAAATGGTCGCCGGAATCCGCTACGTCCAAGGACGGCCCCGCGTGAAGGCGTTACTCGGCGTAGCCACGGTGATCAGCGTTTGCGGGGGGCCATTCCTGATTCTCCTGCCGGTCTTCGCCCGTGATGTTTTGAATAGTGAGGCGCAAGGGCTTGCGCGGTTATGGGCGGCGATGGGGGTGGGAGCGCTCCTGAGCGCTCTGGCGATGGCTTACAGCTTGAGCAATTCGCGCCATCGCGGGCGGTTGTTGATCGCCGGGAATATTTTTTTCGGGTTGGCGGTGGCGGCATTCGCGCTGTCACGCAACTTCGCGCTTTCATGCCTCTTCCTCGCGCTGGTCGGGGCCGGGATGGTCAGCATCACGACGACGGTCAACACGCTGCTGCAAACCCTGGTGCAGGACGAGATGCGCGGGCGCGTGATGAGCATGTACGCGCTGGCCTTCATCGGTCTGCCGCCGGTGGGAGGTTTGTTGATGGGCGCATTGGCCGACCTGATCGGATGGCGATGGGGGCGTCACGGAGCGCAGTGGGCGCTGGCCGCCGGAGGCGCAGTCATCGTCTTGTTTGCGATTGGAGTGACGTTGATCGTGCCGAGGGTTAAAGAGCTGGAGTGAATCACCGCTAAGAAGGGATTGGGGAATGGGGAGTAGGGAGTGGGAAGAAGAAAGCGCTTCTTTCTCCCCACTCCCCATTCCCTACTCCCCACTCCCTTTCTTGGCGACCTTGGCGGCGCTTACCTTCCGCCGTCAATTCCGAAAACCTCGCCTGTGATGAAGCTCGCGTCATCCGAAGACAGGAAGGCCACCAGCTCGGCCACCTCCTCCGGCAAGCCTGCGCGCCCGAGCGGTGTGGCGTTAATGACCTCCTGCAAACGGTCGGGGCGCGAGAATTGGTCGTGAAACGGGGTCAGGATGATGCCTGGCGCGACGGCGTTGACCGTGACGTTATACTGGCCGAATTCGTTGGCCAGCCCCTTGGTGAGTGTGTTGACCGCGGCCTTGGCCGCCGCGTAAGGCAACGATCCGCCGCGACCGCCGACCTGCGCCGCCAGCGACGAGATGTTGATGATCCGCCCGCTGCGCTGCTCCCTCATATACGGGACCACTACCTGCGAGCAGAGAAAGACGCTCTTCAAGTTGACATTCATCACGGAGTCCCAGACTTCGTCGTCGCAATCCTCGATGCGCATCAATTTGACGATGCTCCCGGCGTTGTTGACCAGAATGTCTATCCGTCCAAAATTGTCCAGCGCGTCCACGATCATCCGCGCGACATCGGTCCGCTTTGTCACATCGGCGCGGACCAGCAGCGCGTTGCGGCGCATCAACTGGATATCGGCCACGGTTTCTGTCGCGCCCCTTTCATTTCTGAAGTAGTTCACGACGACCGCCGCGCCGTTGCGCGCCAGCGCAATAGCCGCCGCGCGCCCGATCCCGGAACCCGCGCCGGTGACTAAGGCGACTTTTCCTCGTAAATCGTATTGGGCTGCCATGGTCAATCTTCCTGATAGTATTTTTGATCCTTGAGCCTCTCCGGCAGACAGATCATGTCGCTGCGGCCTTCTTCATAATTGTGGGCGTATTTGTAATCTTTGCCGTAGCCAAGACCTTTCATCAATCCGGTCGGCGCGTTGCGCAGATGGAGCGGCACAGGCTCGCTTTGCGTCGCGCGCGCGTCTTTGGCCGCGGCCTCGTAAGCCACATAGACCTTGTTCGATTTGGGAGCGCGGGCTAAATAGACGGCCGCTTCGGCCAGTGTCAGACGGGCTTCGGGGAGTCCGATCAGATGGGTCGCCTGCGCGGCCGCGGCGGCCAGAATGAGCGCCTGCGGATCGGCCAAGCCGACGTCTTCGGCGGCATGATGAACGATCCGGCGCGCGATGTACATCGGATCTTCGCCGGCTTCGATCATTCTGGCCAGCCAGTAAAGCGTCGCGTCGGGGTCGGAATTGCGGATCGATTTGATGAAGGCCGAGATCAGATTGTAGTGCTGTTCGCCCGATTTGTCGTATAGCGCCGAGGCGCGCTGCAAAGCCTCGCTCAGGTCGTCGTCGGTTATGACGCGACCCTTTTGAGCCTCCCGTTCATCCTCTAGCTCGTTTGGCCGTTCATCCGGCTTCGCCGAAAGAGCCGCGAGTTCGAGCGTATTCAAGGCCGCCCGCGCGTCACCGCCGGTGTGAGAGGCGAGCCGGCGCAATTGCTCCTCACTGAATGAAACATTCAAACCGCCCAGTCCGCGCGTCAAGTCGCGCGCGGCTCCGGCGAGGACGCTGGCGATCTCGTCTTCGGTCAGTTGATTCAGGACGAAGACCTTAAGGCGCGAAAGCAGCGCCGAATTGATCTCGAACGAGGGGTTTTCGGTCGTCGCGCCTATCAGAATGATCGTTCCGTTTTCGACGTAAGGCAGGAAGGCGTCCTGCTGCGCCCGGTTGAAGCGGTGGATTTCATCAATGAAGAGAACCGTGCGCCGCCCCAGCTTCGAGCGGACCTCGGCTGCGTCGTTCATCACTTGACGAATCTCCTTGATACCCGAAGTGACCGCGCTGAACGGGACGAACTCCGAAGCTGTGCAGTTGGCGATGACTCTGGCGAGCGTTGTCTTGCCGGAGCCGGGCGGCCCCCAGAAGACCATCGACGTCAAACGATCTTCTTCGATCAATCGCCGCAACATCCTTCCCTCCGCGAGCAAATGATCCTGTCCCACGAATTCATCGAGCGTGCGCGGACGCATCCGCTCAGCGAGCGGCGCCGTCGCCAGCGGCGCAGCCAGAGGATCGCTATCGAACGCTTTGCGAGACCTTGCGGATCGCTCCTCCATCTCAGGAAAGAGACTCGATGGTCTTTTGCTCGTTGACATGGGCCAGAGCATAGCACGATTGCTGAGCCTGACGGTACACAGGCTCAAAACGTGCGTAAAAGTCAAGATCGCGCTAAAGTTCTCAATCCAGAACAAATGATTCAGGCGCGTTTGACGGAGAATGGCCTTCTTTCTAGCATGCGACAACCACCTGAACTGTTCCGAGTTTTAGGCCGGTCTAGTAAAAAATTAGAATTTTTGGCGCTGAGGCCAAAAGGAAAGAGGTGTACCTTTATGTCGCCAGGCGAGGTTTCGCTAAGGATTCATTTTGCCGATGCGTTCCGACAAATCACCAAGCGGGCGGATTCGCCGGAAATTCACGTAACTTTTTACCCCTTCGCGGGTCTTAACCATACAATTCGCATACGCAAACAGCGCGTTTATGTGCGCATCTCTGATATTATGCGCGACGCCCCGGCCTCAGTGCATCGCGCGCTCGCATTTATCCTTGTCTCGAAACTCTATAACAAACGCGTAACGGCGGAGCATCAAAACCTGTACCGTCAATACGCTTATCATCCGCAGGTGCAGCGCGCAACCGATCTGGCCCGGCAGCAGCGCGGCCGCAAAGTGCTGACCAGCGCAGTCGGCAGGGTCTACAATCTCGACAAACTCTTCGCCCGGCTCAACCGGCGTTACTTCGGCAACGAATTGCCGAAGCCGGTCCTGAGTTGGAGCGCTCGTCGCACCAAGCGGATTCTGGGCCATCACGATTACGTTCATGAAACGATAGTCATAAGCCGTTCACTCGACAGCTCCACAATCCCGGAATACATGGTCGAATTCGTGCTCTATCACGAAATGCTTCATATGAAACACCGCCCGCGCACCGTCAACGGCCGCCGCATCTACCACACAGCGGCGTTCCGCGCGGACGAACGACGGTTCGAGCGCTATGATCAGTCAATGACCGAATTGGAGAAGCTGAATAGCAGAAGATAAGTGGGTAGTGGATATTGGGTAGTGAATGGCGGCCTACTACCCAATATCCACTACCCACTACCCACTACCCACTCCTAGAACATGCGCATCGGAATAGACGCTCATGCCATCGGCGCGCGGCAAGGCGGAAACGAAACCTACATCGCGAACCTCATTAAATCTTTAGCCGAGATCGACGGCGACAACCTCTATACCATCTATCTGGCCAACGCGGGCGCCGCCGCCCAGTGGCGCGAAAGTTTCACGAGCCGATATAAGAATTTCAGCGTAAGATTGTTGCCGCCGCCCACGCCTCTGGTGCGCGTTCCAGTCTATCTGACCTATGAACTGTTCAGGCGTCCTGTTGACGTGCTGCACGTGCAATACACCGCGCCGCCGTTTTGCCGGGTTCCCGTCATCGTGACGATTCACGATCTTGCCTTCGAGCGCATGCCAGAGACGTTCACTCGCCGGGGGAGCTTTCAATTGAAGTTGACCGTGCGGCGGACGGCGAAAAAAGCGGCGAGGATCGCGACGGTCTCGGAATACTCGCGGCAGGATTTGCTGAGTATCTACAAACTCACTCCGGAAAAGGTCGTCGTCACATATAACGGCGTCGAATCGAGCTTCGCCCCGCAGCCGTCCATCCCAAATGAGGCCGAAGAGGTTCGCAGACGCTTCGGCGTCTCGCGCGATTTCCTGCTGGCCGTCGGCAGTTTGCAGCCGCGCAAGAACATGGTTCGATTAATCCGGGCCTACGCGAAATTGCGGAGCGAGCGCGAAGACTTCAGGCCGCAACTGGTGATCGTGGGGCGGAAGTTGTGGCTGGCGAGCGAAATCTTCGACGAGGTGAAGCGACAGCGCTGGGCCGATGACGTGATTCTGACCGGATATGTCGCCGACGAAGATTTGCCCGCGCTATATCGCGCGGCCTGCGCTTTTGTGTATCCTTCGCTCTTTGAGGGGTTCGGGCTGCCGCCGCTCGAGGCGATGGCCTGCGGGACGCCGGTCGTTACCAGCGACGTCTCCAGCCTGCCTGAAGTCACCGGCGGCGCTGCGCTGTTGATCGATCCGAACGACGAACGGGCGCTGGCGAACGCCTTGATCGAAATCGTGGGCAACGAACGCTTGCGCGCGGACCTGCGCGAGAGAGGGATCGCGCAGGCGAAGAAGTTCACTTGGCGCGACGCGGCGGAGAAGACCCTGAGGCTTTATCAAGAGGCTTGTAGCCTCTAAGGAAAAGAATTTCATCCAATAATGAACACGAAAGGACACGAATCTCTTTCTTGATCTTGGCGATTCATTTTTCCGCTCCACTTTGATCCTATTCGCGCTCATTAGTGGCTGAAAATTCCCTTTCTTGAAATCAATCGCTTGATCCAGCTTTGAATCTCGAATCTCGAATCTCGAATCAAAAATACCCACCCTGCGATCTTTGCGGCGCGGCCGAATCTGATCTTGTCCTCACGACGCCGCGTCTTGACGGACCGCTCGTTCGGTGCCGCAATTGTGGCCTCTTTTATGTCGTTCTTCCTGAGAATGGGCCTGAGAATAGGAGTGTGGGACAGACTGCGCTCTGTCCCACCACTCCGGATCAGGTCGCCGGCAGCCGGCGGGTCGCGTCGGAGATGGTTCGGCTGGCGGAGCGGGCGCGCGCGCTCAATCTGATCGACCCGGAAGTCGAGGCGAGCGAACGGCCCTGGCGTGAACTGACCGCGCGCGAGAGGCTGGGTGATCTAAAGCGATTCGTCACCGCGGGACGATTTATCGAGATTGGTTGTTCGACCAGCGAACTGCTCGACGCGGCCAGTTCGTCGTTTAAGGTTGTGGGCGTCGAGGCCGATGAGAGAACCAGCCGCGCGGCCGCGACGCGCGGTCTGGATGTGTTCAACGGAACACTTTGTGACGCGCGCTTCCCGGACGGCCATTTCGACGCCGCCGCGATGTATCACGTCATCGAACACGTCCCAAGCCCTCGTCTGGAGTTGCGCGAACTGCGCCGCATCATCAAGCCGGGCGGATGGCTAATCCTCGAAACGCCGAACATCGCGACCGTCTGGTATCGGCTGTTGCGCGCGCGATGGCGGCAATTCATTCCCGATCACATTTACTTCTTCACGCCGCGGACGATTACCAGGCTTTGCGAAAGCGGCGGGTTCGAGGTCCGCGAGCTTCGCAGCGTGGGCAAGGCGATGAGCCTGCGGCTGTTTATTAATAGACTCGGACGCTATCACAGCTCGTCGGCGAACCTGCTCGAATCCGTCAGCGATCGTTTGAGCCTGAGCGACCTCACGATCCGCATCAAACTGGGCGATGTCATGCGCCTTTATGCAAGGAGGATTGAGGATTGAGGATCGCGCCCTTGATTCTATCTTTGATTCTGGGTTCTGGATTCTCGATCCTCAATCCTTTGCGCTCGATCCTCGATCTTCGATCCTCGATCTGCGATCTTCAATCTACGATCTTCAGTCTTCGATGCTCGAACCTCAATCTCAGTGATCGGCCCTACCAGGGAAGCCTCCCAATTGAGATTGAACTTCTCAATCCGCGTTCGTCCCTGTTTTTCAACCGCGCGCGCGAAGACCAGTTCCGCAAGTTTGGTCGAGCCGCGAGTCGAATTGATGGACGGGGCCGTGTGGGTTTGCGCGATATAAGTTTGTCGTTCGGGCAGATTCAGCTCGCGGCGAATGCGGTTAATCAGAGCCTCGCATTCACCCAGGCCCTGCGGATCGCCGGCGACGTCGCGCAGACCGAGCGCCACATGTCCGAGTTCATGCAGGATCACGAAGCCCAGGTCGAACGCCGCCAGCGCCTGCTGGTCGCCGCGCAGTTTCAAGAGGTCGCTGAAATCTATCTCCAGTGGGAAGACGTCAATCTTTGCTCCAGATGAGTAATGCAGATAGGCGATCGGCTTGGCCAGTCTGGCGAAAGCGACTTGGGATGAATACGTGTGGGATTCCAGGTCCACGGCCTGGGCCATTGACGCCGCCGCGTCGAGCAAGGCGCGCGCGGTGGGTGATCCGCCGGAGAATTTCGTCTGGTCACCGAGCGTCAGGAACCCGTTCTCATCGAACCGCATTTCAAGTAGCCCCGCCTTGTCGCGCAGGCTTTTGAGGACGGCGTCTAATTGTTTCGCGTTGAGTTTGCGTTCGCCGGGGCTGTTTCGCAATCCGCCGCGATAGCGGAACAGATCGTCGGCCGCCGCGCGCATCGGGGGAAACAGCGCGCAAGTCACGGCAAATGAGACAGCGATTGCGCAGACGCAGTTAGTTGAAAATCTTTGCCGGGGATAGCAAGCTACAGCAATGCTTCGAACAGAGTTGATCATCTCCCCTCCTGTAGAAAGTTGACTACGGAGAAATTAGGATCGGGGATGAAACAGGCGCCGCGATCCTTGATTTACAATCTTCGGCTTTCGATCTTCTGATTTCCTGATGGGTACTACTCCGAATCGCATCGCCTTGTTCGGCGCGGAGGGCTGAAAATGCGGCGTTTTGGGCTTCACGCAGGCGAAAAAAATTGACTGATAAAGCTAAGGTTGATTTTCAAACGGCTTTCTGGCGAGAGTTAAAAAGCGATTCCACGAACAGGCTGAAGCCTTGAAGCCCGAGGCGTCTTGCGACGGAGGCGTTACAATCATTCGGCTGCGCAATAGTAATTGTTGGATGTCGCCGTGCGCGTCGCCTGACGCCATTAATCATACAGTGGCGCTTGATCACACACTGGTTGGATGGCGCATAATCTCAGGCATGAATGGACAAGACACAATCGAAGTAACCGTCAACGGTGAAGCGCATCGGGTAAGCCCGGGCGCGCGCGTCACGGATTTGGTCAACCAACTCGACCTTGCGCCGGAACGATTGGCTATCGAATTGAACCTTTCAATACTGCCGCGCGCGAAGTGGGCAGAGACCGAATTAAGACCAGGCGACCGGCTGGAGATCGTGCATTTTGTGGGCGGCGGGTGAAGCCAAGTAGATCGTCAACGCGGCGCAGTACGGGGAGCGTAAGCGACCTGAACTCCGTTAATGTGCGCGCTGAGGGAGACTCAGGTCACTTACGCTCCCCGTACTGTATCGATCATTCATGCCGCAAAGCTTCAACGGGATCAAGGCGTGAGGCGCGCACCGCCGGGTACAGCCCGAAGATCAATCCTACGGCGGCCGAGACGCCGAAGGACATCGCGATCGAATTCCAGGTCACGAAGGTGTTCCATTCGGCGTAGAGAGCGACCACGCGCGAGACGACGAAGCCGAAGACCACGCCAATCAGCCCTCCGACAAAACTGATCGACAGGGCTTCGATCAGGAACTGCTGCCAGATGTCGCGGCGGCGCGCGCCGAGGCTCCGGCGGACTCCGATCTCGCGCGTCCGCTCCAGGATGTTGGCGAGCATGATGTTCATGATGCCGATGCCGCCGACCAGCAGCGAGATGCTGGCGATGCAGCTCATGACGATGTTGAAAATGCGCTGCGTGCGCTGGTTCTGTTCGAGCAACTCGCGCGGGACGACGATCGAATAATCGTCGGCTTTGCCATGCGTGTTCGAGAGCACCTCGCTGATCAAGACCGCGGTCGGTTTGAGGGCGTCGATGTTTTTGAGGCTCATCGTAATCTCGTCAAGCTCCGATTCGAAGCGCTTCAGCTCGAATTTCTTGAGCGCCGTCGCGAGCGGAATGTAGATGTCGTTGCTGAAATCCTGCAGTTTGACGCCTTCGAACTCATCCTTCGTCAGATTGTTGTCGGCGAGCACGCCAATGACCGTGAACCACATCTTATCGATCTTGATAGTCTTGCCCACGGGCGACTCGGCGCCGAATAGCTTCTGTTTGACGCGCGAGCCGATAACGCAGAATTGTTCGTAATCCTTCTGGTCAGATTCCGAGATCATACTGCCTTCGGCGAGGTCGTAACGGGCGAGCCGGAAATAGGACGGGGTGACGCCGATGACATTGGAGTCGTCGCTCTTGCCCTTGAAAGAGAAGATTTGAAACGTCTTGACGCGCTTGCGGGCGGAATAGGTCTCTAGGTCGGGCGTAACCGCCGTGATCGCCTGCACGTCGCGCATCGAGAGGCCGATCGAATTCTCGCGGACTTTCTTGAGATCTTCGTCTTTGAATTCGCGGTCTTTTACGATGACGTTCCGCAAGCCCATGGTGTCGATAATGCGCAGGCTCTCTTTTTCGGCGCCTGCGCCGATCGAAAGCATGGCGATCACCGCGCCCACGCCGAAGATCATCCCGAGCATAGTCAGGAACGTGCGCAGTTTGTGCGTGTACAGATTGCCGAAAGCCAGATTGATTTCAGTCAGGTAGCGCATATTACTTATCCTTCTTGCTCTCGTCCTTCGATTCGCGTTTCACATCTGGCGGGTTGAGGGCCAGCGATTGTCCGGCCTGCAGGCCCTCGGTCACGACCACTTGAATCAGGTCGCCCTGTCCGAGCTTGACCTTCACAGGCTCGAACTGTCCGGGCGATTTGCGCACGTAGACGGCGAAGTTGGAATCTTTTTTGATCACGGCGCTGCGCGGGACGACTATCACCGACTTCAGCTCGCTGGCGCGGATTTGGGCTTTCATCTTGACACCCGGTTTCATCAGGTTAGGATCGGTTTTGTCGAGCGAGACGATGACCTGGAAATATTTGACCGGCGACCCCTGGTCAATGGGCCGCGCGAGATTGTCGATGGATTTGACTTTGCCGGTGAACTCCTGGCCCGGGAAGGGGTCGAGCGTGACCGTCACGGGCTGATCCGTTTTCAATTCGCCGGCGTCTTTTTCCAGGACGAAGCACTTTGCCTCCATCTTGTCGGGGTTGACGAGGTTGAAGAGAGTCGAGCCGATCCAGACAGTGCGGCCTGGCTGGATCGAGAAGCCACCGAAGAAGTATTCGGGGTTGTTGTAGACGACGATGCCGGAAGCCGGCGAGACCAGTTTGAGCGAAGCGAACGCGCGTTCGATCTGGCCGATCTTGGTGTTTGCCTGTTGCCGCTCGAGCAACAGGATCGCCTCGTCGAGCGTGTAGACCTTGCCCTTCAACAGCAATCGGGCGTCGGCGAAGACAAGTTTCTTCTCGCTGAAATCCTTGTTGAGCTGGCCTTCGATGATGTCGCGCTGCGAATAAATCAGGGTGTCGCGCGGCATGAATTCGTTGATCTTCTGCAGTTCAAGCTCGGCGATGCGTTTGTCCTTGATGATGTCGGTCTTTTCGACGTTCGAGCCTAGCTCGCCTTTGTTGATCTTCTGGTTCGACATCTCCAGGTTCGACCGCTGTTCGAGCATCTGCAGATCCATCTCCTCCTGATCGAACTCGACGAGCGTATCGCCTTTGTTGACGTGTCGACCGTCGGCGACGACTGTAGCGATCCTCAATCGCTCGATCGGGACGGACGGAACCGCGATGGTCATTGATTCGACCGACTGCAATTCGCCGTCGGCGTATATCTTCAGTGTGAAATCGCGGGGCTGAACCGGAACGACGAGCGGCGCGATCTCGGACGAGCCGGACGGCCAGGCGCGGCGCGCGGCGTAGATGGCGACCGATATGGCGGCCAAAAGGACGATTGCGACTAGGATTGTGCGAACCACTTTCGGAAGTCTTTTGATCAGTTTCATAGCATTAGATTCGAAACGCGCATGGGTCGAGCTTTTTCAACACAAAGGATCAAAGGGTCAAAGGTAGAAAGAGGAAAAGATCCGCCCTTTTCCCTCCAAATTCTTTGACCCTTTGATCCTTTGTCCCTTTGTGTTGAAAAAGCATTCTCACGAAAAGCTCACTTCGCCTTAGCGAAATCGGCGCCGATCCGGTCGCCGGCCTTCAATCCTTCGAGGATCACGACCTCAGTTCCATTCGATTCCCCGAGTTTGACCGGCTGTTCGCGCCACCCCTGATCGGTCTTCACTTTGATCATCGAGCCATTGGCCGTCGTGCGAATGGCCTTGAGCGGGACGGCCAGGCAATTCTCGATAGAGGATGTTTTGACCTTTACCTTGACGCTCATCGCGGGGCGCATGATCGAAGTGTCCAGTTGTTCGAACGCGATCTGGATGTCGAGGATTTTGTTCGGAATGTCCCAGGCCTTCGGGCGGACGAGCGTGCCGACGCTTTTGACCGAGCCTGAATAAACCTTGTCGGGGAAGGCGTCAATGGTGACCTCGGCGCGCTGCCCCGGTTTGATCTTTCCGATGTCGACTTCGGGGACGTAGGCTTCGGCGATGATTGTGCTCAGATCGGGAATTTCGAGGATCGATTGGCCCATCCAGACGCTTTCGCCGACGCGGAATTTATCGCCGTTCCACTTCGTTTTATAGATAACTACGCCGTCGCGGTCGGCCTTGGCCTGGAAATTCTCCATACCTTTTTTGATCTCATTGACCTTGTTCTCGGCGCGCGTCTTCTTGCTGGCGATGATCTGATAGGTGGCCTCGCTGGATTTCTTGTGCCAGTCGAGGCGCTCTTTGAGCGCCTCGACTTCGCGGCGCGCCTGTTCGAAGGCCAGGCGGTCCAGTTCAACCTTGTTCAGCGCTTCGATTTGCATGTCGCGCGTCTGTTTCAGCTTGAGCTTCTCGTAGTTGTTTTCGGCCGCCGCCAGCCTCGATTGAAGCTCCTGCCGTTCGAGGTCGATCTGCGACCGGGTCTTTTCAAGTTCCTTGCTGGCCTGATCCAGCTCGTTCTGGAACCGCTGCAGGTCGTCGCGGATCCTCTGCGCGTCGAAGGTGATCAACTGTTCGCCCGCTTTGACCTGTTTGCCTTCAGGGGCGATGTTGACGATCTGGAATTGCCAGTAGTTGCCGAACATCGGAGGGCCGCCGAAGTTCTGCACGGTGGTCGCGCGCAGCAACCCAGTGGCGTCGACGCCGAATACCAAGGTCTTCGGCGCGACGATCACCTCGTCGCCAGTCGCGGTCGCCTTGGGCAGCAGCGATGAGAGCCTTGAGCCGAAGAGGACGTATGCGGCGCCGATGGCCGCCGCTAATACGATCCCGATGATGATGCGTTTCTGTTTTCTTATCATGATGCGTTCTTTTTCTACTAGGACCTGTAGGAAGTCCTATTTCGCCAATATGCGGTCGACCTCTTTGAGCGCGCCGTTGTCGGCGACCAGATAGTTCAACCCGTCGGAGGCGAGTATGGTCACCGCGACCTCGCGCCGCGCGTCGGCGCCCTCGATCCGCGTGACCAATGCCCGCTCGCCGTCGAATTTGACGGTCGAACGGGGAACGAGCAGGTTCGGCTGGGTCTCACTGATTGTGACCGAAACCTGAGCCGACATTCCCGGCTTCATAATCTCCATCAGCGTTTGGTCGAGCGAGATAGTGACGCGGAAGATTTTCGCTTTCGCCATCCAACTCGCTTTGATCGCCGTCTGCGAGATGTCCTTGATCTCGCCGGTGATGACCTTGTCGGGATAGCTGTCGATTTTGACCTCTGCGCGGGCGCCTATCGAAAGCCTGGGGCCGTCGACCTCGTTGACCTGCGCCAGAACTTCCATTTCGGTCAGGTCGGGCAGCCGGACGACGGGCCAGCCGCCCCAGACCACGTCGCCGATCTGAAGTTTACGGCGCTCGTTCCAGTGGTCGTTGTAAAGAACCATGCCGTCGGTCGGCGCCTTGATCCTCATTCCGTTCAGATCGCTCTTGGCGCGGTCGAGTTGAACCTTGAGTTTCTCTTTCTCTATGATTTTGACTTGCAACTCGGCGGTCTGTTCCTTCTTCTTCTCCTCGATTTTGTTCAGGTGGTTTTCGTATTCGGTCTTCGCCTTTTCGAGCGCGAGCTGCGCATCTTGAAATTCGCGGCGCGAAACGACTTCATTCGGAACCTTCGCGTTCAACTTTGCCTGTTCATACGTCAGCCAGAGTTTGCTCAAATCGACCTCCAGATCGCGCAGCGCCGATTCATGCTGCGATTTGGTTCTGACGATCTCACTCTCGGCGGCGACGATTTTCTCGTCGGTGTCTTTGATCCTGGTCAGGATGTTGGTGCTGTCGAGTTCGACCACCAGGTCGCCGGCCTTGATCACGGCGCCTTCCGGCGGCATATAAACGATCTTGGCCTCATCCGACGAGGCTCCGTAGATCGTCCGCGAACGCACAGCGCGTAACTCGCCGTCGAGCAGGAGAATTTTTTTGATCGCCCCGCGTTTAACTCCGATCGCCGCCCCATCCGCATTGCTCGACGAGCCGTTTGAAGAAGCGATGGCGCCACTGAACAATGTGTAGTTAAAACGGTAAATGAAGATCGGAGTGAGCACAGCAACGAGCAGACACGCGCTGGCCACCAGCGCCACGCGACGGCCCGCGAGTTCTCGCAGATTGGTAGAAGGGCTGAGCATAAGCGTCCTCCTGGGTTATTTGTCGGGGAATCTTTCTTGATTGTTTACTCAGACACTGCTTCAAACGTTGAAACTGAAGTAAAGTTTCAATTCTTTAGTAGTTTGCTTCCAAGTAAGAACGTGGAGGGGAGGATATATTGCAACAGCGACGATAGATTTATCGGGGAATTCACTGCGGATAGCCTTGGCGCAGTCAGTAAATCGCGAAATCGGGATCGCCTCCGGCAATGACAAATATCAAGTCTCGAATTGGCGATGGAAAATCGACCTATTCGCCCATTTCATGATCTACCGACTGTACCGCGCGCGTGTGGCAAGAGGTTGACCCTGTGTGTAACCTCTTGCCACACGCGCGGCGCTGTTATTGCCGGCGCGCCGGCGGGAGCGCGGGCATAGTCTCTGACGTGAACCGTGGCAGCATCTGGTCGCGCATCGCCAGTTGATAGACGGCGGCGGCCATGATGATGGCCGATCTCTTCACGTCGTCTTCGATGATGCGCTCGTAAGTGTCGAGGTTGGTGTGCCAGGTGTAGTTGAAATATTCAATCGGGTCCTGGCCCGCTCCGATGCCGGGCAGCCCAGCCTGACTGAATGAGGTGTTGTCCGAACCTCCGAGGGCGCGACTGTTCGACGCGCGTACGCCGGCGAAGCCGAGGTCTGCAAACGGCGCGAGCGCAGGGCGCAGCGGGTCGGCGACTTCCGGCGGGCCGAAGACGTTCATCCCGCGCGCGCGGCCCGTGCCCGAATCGATATTGAAATAGGCGTCGAGTTTGAAGTATTCAGGCTTCGGGTTTTCAAAAGACCCGAAATGTTCTTTGACGTAAGCCTGCGAACCGAGCAGGCCTTCCTCTTCGCCGCCCCACAAGGCGACGCGGATCGTGCGGCGCGGTTTGACGCCGATGGCCTTCAGAATTCGAGCGGCCTCCATCATCGCCGCGCAGCCCACCGCGTTATCCGTCGCCCCGGTCGCCGAGTGCCATGAATCGAGATGGCCGCCGAGCATGATCACTTCGTCTTTCTTGTCCGAGCCGGCGATCTCGGCGACGGCGTTGTACGAGGTTTTGCCTTCGGGGTAGATGTGGTTAACGATGTTGAACTCCACCTCGACCGGCGTCCCGTCCGCCAGGACGCGCGAAATGCGCCCGTAATCTTCATTGCTAAGCACGGCCGTCGGCAGGAACTTCGACGGGTCGAAGTTGCGGTTGTTGAAGGCGCGGACGCGTCGTTGATCTATCCTGCCTTGAGGCCCGCCTTCCACGGCAGTGTCAATGATCATCATCATCGCGCCGTTGGCGGCGAGGAATTCACCCGTTTTCTGGTTGATGTCCCTCGACGTTAATTTTCTCGGCTGGCCCGGCTGCTGCTGTTGCTGTTGCGCCCTGACGCCGGGAGGAGGACCGCCCGGGCCGTCGGCGGAGAACCTGGCTTTGGCCTGATCGTCGGTCATCCGTTTGTTCTCAGGCTCGAAGTTGACTGGAATGATGCGGTGTTTGCCAACCATCACCATTTTGCCTTTGACCTTCTCTTTTTCGCCTTCCAAAAAGGCTTTCAATTCGTCTTCGGTCGGCGAATCGGGCGTGATCATCTGGTAGACCTTTCCTGTGATCGCGCCGTTAGTGCTCGGCGTCCAGGCCAGAACCTCGAAAACGAGCGGCTCTTTGTATGGCGAGATGACGTGCCCCGAAGCGCGCTCGTTGAGCCAGCCGGGGTGGCCGAAGTCCCAGGGCTCCAGATGGGCGTTATCGAATCCCCACGAAGCCATCTGTTTGATGGCCCATTCAGCGGCAGCCTTGTGGTTGGGCGATCCGGTCAGTCGCGGGCCATAAACGTCGGTCAGGAAATGCATCGTCCGCATAATCTGCGAATTCTCCATCCCCTCCTTGCGGATCTTGGCCTGTATGTCGGGGTCCGGGTTGGTCGCGGCGCCGACGAGCGCCTGGCCTTGCGCCAGCGCAGACGCTGGCCCGATCATATTGATGAGCAGCGCAAAACAGAGAAGGGAAGCTCGGAGCGTTTGTAGCATAAGTTATCCTCAGGACATTGTTTCAAGGCGTCGCAACGCCACTTCATTAAGGTTTCAAGATACGGTTGATGGCGTTGCTGTAGTCCGCAGCCAGTTCTTCGTTCTTATGTTCGCCCTGCGTCGCTTCGACCAGCGCCGAATAGAGCCAATGCAGGTCACGTTCGATTTGCGATATCGCGTATAGTCTGGCGTTGAGTTGAACCGCGCTCAAATCGGCGGGGACGCCGAGCGCGCGACTGTCGAGCGGCGACAGTCTCATATACATCACGGCGACCGATCCAAAATGGCCTGTCGAATCCGTGAGGGGCAGCATTTCGCCGGGGCCGCCGGGAGCCGGCGCCGGAGGTTTCAAAGACTCCGAGAATTGTCTGGGCATCGGCGGAGGGCCGGTTATGCTGCCTTGCGTCGCGAGCAGCGTCGCCGTGACGTCGCTGGCTACTCGCTCCCGGCCGCCTTGGTGGGTCACTTTGACGTCGCCTGTCAAAACCAGCTTGCCGTTCGCCGTGGCGGCGGCTTTTGGCGCGAAGGCGAACTCGTAACTCGATCCGCCGGCCTCGATCTTGCCGGCGAACCCGGGGCCGTTCGGCAAGACGTGAATGGAGTGAATTTTATTCGCCGCGTTTCTCTTTTGCGTAAGCATGCGTAGAGTTCTCTCAATAGTCACTCGATCAATTGTTTGGAGTTCCGTCTTCAGGCGGCGTTGTCATCCAAGCCCGCCTGAAGGGCCCGCCTGAAGGCGGAACTCCAAACAGCTACAGATTGCCGCGCTTCATCTCCTCGGTCAGATACTCGCTCGCGCGGATGGTCAGGGCAAGAATGGTCAGCGTTGGGTTCTGATTGGCCGATCCGACATAGGCCGCGCCGTCTATGACGAAGACGTTTTTCACGTCCCACATCTGATTGAATTTGTTCAGGACAGATTTCTTCGGGTCGTCGCCCATTCGCGCCGTGCCAAGTTCGTGAATGATGCGTCCGGGGACGGTCAACTGGCGGCTGACGCCGATCTGTTCGGCCCCGGCGCCGGCGAGTATCTCAGCCGCCATCTCGGCGGCGTCCTTGCCCATCTCGCGCTCGTTGTCGGAATGCTGAATATGGACCCGCAAGACGGGGATGCCCCATGCGTCGACCACGCCTCCGGGATCGATCTCGACGTAGTTTTCAAAGCGCGAGAGCATCGCCGCGCGCGTGGTAAGTCCGACCGGAGCTACGTACCACCGGCGCACCTGTCGTTTGAACTCGCTGCCGAAACCTTCGATCCGGCGCGCCACGCCCGGAAATGAGCCGATGGCCGATCCGCCCTCGAACCCGTAGCCGCGCAGGAATTTCGG
>DASTMP010000217.1:0-21632 GCA_035714085.1 Blastocatellia bacterium | reverse complement strand
ATCATCGCGTTGAGCAGCGGCCAGTCGGCGATGGCGTCCGAGCCGTCAATCATCCCTTCGGTTTCGCGATACGGAGAAGCGACTGAGCCGCTGTCTAGATGATCGCGGCCAATGACTACGGGCGCGCCGAGCTTGCCCCGGCGGACCATCTCATTCATCGCCACGCCGAATTCGGCGCGGGCGCCGTAGCCTAGCCAGCAGACGCGCGCCGGCAGCCCCTGAAACTTAATGCGCTCGCGCGCCAGCTTCAGCCATCGGTCCAATACGGGGTCGGTTGGGAAAAGCTCCTGCGCCAGGTCGTCCGTTTTGCGGATGTCCTCGGGATTGCCTGACAGCGCCACCCAGCGGAACGGCCCGCGTCCTTCGCAAAAGAGCGGACGGATGTATTCGGGCACGAAGCCCGGAATCTCGAACGCGTCCTTGACGCCCGTCTGCTCGGCCTGCGCGCGTATGTTGTTCCCGTAATCGAAAGTCACCGCGCCCATCCGTTTCAGATCGAGCATCGCGCGGACGTGCGTGGCCATCGTCCCCATCGCTCGCCTGACGTATTCATCGGGATTTTCACGCCGCAGCCTCAACGCGTCAGGCAACGACATCCCGTTCGGCACGTAGCCGTTCAACGCGTCGTGCGCGCTGGTCTGATCGGTCAACACGTCGGGAACGACGCCGCGGCGAACGAGCTCAGGCAGCGCGTCGCCGCAATTGCCTACCAGTCCGACGGAGATCGCCGCGCCGCGCTTTCTCGCTTCGTCGATTTTGCCCAGCGCGTCGTCGAGGTCGTAACTGATCTCGTCGCAATAACCGGTTTGGAGGCGCTTCTCGATGCGGTCCGGGTCGACGTCGATGCCCAGAAAACACGCGCCGTTCATCGTCGCGGCCAACGGCTGCGCGCCCCCCATCCCGCCCATTCCGCCGGAGACGACCCACTTCCCCGCCAATGACCCTCTCGAGTCGGCCGAGTCGGCGAAATGTTTTGCGCCGGCGGCGGCGAAGGTCTCGAATGTGCCCTGAACGATCCCCTGGCTGCCGATGTAAATCCACGACCCGGCGGTCATCTGGCCGTACATTGTCAATCCCATCCGCTCCAGCCGGTGAAATTCGTTCCAGTTCGACCAATGGCCCACGAGGTTCGAGTTGGCTATCAACACGCGCGGCGCGTCCTCGTGCGTGCGGAAGACGCCCACCGGCTTGCCCGATTGCACCAGCAGCGTTTCGTCGTTGTCCAGCTCGCGCAAACTGCGCACGATGGCCTCAAAGCATCGCCAGTCGCGGGCCGCTTTGCCAGCGCCGCCGTAAACGACCAGTTCGTCGGGTCGCTCGGCGACCTCCGGGTCGAGGTTGTTCATCAACATCCGCATCGCGGCCTCCTGCGCCCAACCTTTGCAACTGAGCTGGTCGCCGCGCGGAGCTTTGACTAGTCTTGAAGCGTTCATGTTTTTTCCCCTCCGAGTCCGTACTATACTCCGCCAGAATGACGCAGTTCCAATTCTCTTCACAATAATGAAAGTGGGCAGTGGGTAGTGGGCAGTGGGCAGTTTTAATTTCTGCGCTGCCCACTGCCCACTACCCACTGCCCACTATCTTCTGAGGATCGCCCTATGAAAACGATTGCGCGCCTGTTTACATTTTCGCTCATCTGCGCCGCGTTGATCTCGTCCGGCGCTTTTCAAAATCAACCAATCAGAGCAGCCAAGCCCGTCTCTCAACCGCGTAAAATCAAAGCTCTGGCAGGGGGGACGCTGATTGACGGTTACGGCGGACAGCCGCTTCGCAATAGCGTCATAATTATCGAAGGCGAGCGCATCAAGGCCGTCGGCCAGATCGGAACTTTGCCGATTCCGGAAGACGCCGAGATGATTTCTACCGAAGGAATGACCGTGCTGCCGGGTTTGTGGGATATGCACGTCCACTTAATGATCAACGGCCACAGCGATTATGCGCATTGGGACAAGACCTATCCTCCACTGCTCGGCTCTGTGATTATGCCGGCCTCGGCCAAACAACTGCTTCTGGCCGGCGTGACCAGCGCGCGCGATCTGGGCGGACCGTTGAAAGAAAGCATCGACGTCCGCGACGCCATCAACGCCGGTAAAATCCCAGGCCCGACGCTCTACGTCTCAGGCCCTTTCATTCAACATGAACCTTATCCCGGCACTGATTATTTCCGCTGGGGAGTCAAAGGCGTTGACGACGCGCGCGCCAAAGTCCGCAAGCTCGCCGAGGCCGGCGTCAACGTCATAAAGCTGATTGACCAGGATCAGATGACGATGGATGAAGTTCGCGCCGTGGTTGACGAAGCGCACAAGCATAAGCTTCCGGTGGTCGCGCATTCGCACCGCCCCGATGAAATTCGCCGGGGATTGCAGACCGGAGTCGACTGCTTCGAGCACACCGGATTGTCGTCGGCGCCCGAATATCCGCCCGACATCATTGCGATGATCCGCGAGCGCGCCGCGCAAATGGCCCTCGGCCCCCTCTTCTGGACGCCAACGATCGAAGGACTATTCAACTATGAATATCTGCGCGACAACCCCGAACAGCTCGACGACCCTGCCTGGCATGAAGGACTGACGCCGGAGATCATCGCCGACATCCGAAAATCGATCGAACATCCCGACCGCCTCTCCTATTTCCAACTCAACCCGATCCGCCGGCCCACGCTGGCGAAGAAATTTAACCAACTGCGCGAATCCGGCGTCGTGCAATTGATCGGCACCGACAGCGGCATCCCGATGAAGTTTCACAGTTCGTCAACGTGGCGCGAGCTTGACGCGTGGGTGAACATCCTGGGAGTCGATCCGATGCTGACGATCCGCGCGGCCACCTACTGGCCAGCCGTCGCGATGAAGATCGAGAAGGATTACGGGACGATCAGCGAAGGCAAATACGCCGATATCATCGCGGTGCGCGGCGACGCGCTGCGGTACATCGCGCTGTTGCAGCGCGTGGACTTCGTGATCAAACACGGAACGCGATACAAATAGGGCCGATTCTCCGCCAACTCTGAATACCCATCTTTGTCAGAGCGAGTACCCGACTAAACTCAAAGCCCGCTCCCGGCAACCACTCAAGGGAAGCATTTTTTTCAAGATTCAGCGCCGAGGATTTCTACGCATTCATTGCGGAATTCTTCCCAGCCGGTCCAGTCGGAAAGGATTTTTGCCGCCTGAAAAGTTTCAGCATTCGTCGCTTTGAGCCCCAGTAATTACGGCATGGCGTGCGCTTAGCCCAATGATGATCTTCTTTCAATGCGATTGCGGTTAGAAACAGCGCAATTTGGCAGGAGGATTGCAATATACGAAACCGAGGAGGTCTGATATGAAAATCCTATTGGCTACCGATGGCTCAGATTGCAGCAAGGCCGCGGTCAATTCTGTCGTGGAACGCCCGTGGCCCGAAGGCAGTGAAGTTAAGATCGTCTCCGCGATGGAAATCCCATACGCCCCCACGACCGAAGCCTGGGTAGCGCCTGACAGTTATTACAAGGAACTGGAGAGAGTCGCGAAAGAACAGGCGGCGGCGGCGGTCAAAGATGCGGTTGAGCGGTTCAAGACCGGAAAGACCGCCGGACTTGAGATCAGCGCAAAAATCATAAGCGGCTCAGCCAGAGAAGTGATTCTTGACGAAGCCGAAAATTGGGGCGCTGATTTGATCGTGCTCGGGTCGCACGGTTACAGAGGATGGCAGCGCTTCCTGCTCGGATCTGTTTCACATGCCGTCGCCATGCGCGCCCATTGCTCCGTCGAGATCGTGCGGCGGAAGCCGGGCGCGAAAACATAGAAGGAGAAGATATGACGAATCGAATGAAAATCCTCGTCGCTTATGACGGCTCGGAATGCGCCGACGCCGCGATGGACGATCTGCGAAGGGCCGGTATACCCGCAAATGCGCAGATCAAAGTCCTGTCAGTCATTGAAGACTGGCTGCCGCCGCCGTCCGGGCTTGAGATTATGGAACACATCGACAGAAATCAGGAATATCCGGCGCTGGCGCGGCGCGGCCGTCTACGGCTGGTTTCGATTGAGCCGGGCTGGGACGCGAAGTCCGAATCCGGCTTTGGGTCGCCTGCCACGGTGATCATTGAGAAGGCCGACGATTGGGGGGCCGATCTGATCGTCGTCGGATCGCACGGGCGAACGGCGCTCGGGAAGTTTTTCTTCGGCAGCGTTTCGCAGAAGGTGTTGCACGAGGCGCGCCGCTCGGTGCGCGTGGCGCGAGGCCGCATCGAAGAACCCGATACTCCGGTCCGCCTTGTCATCGGCGTTGACGGCTCGGATGACGCCGAGGCGGCTGTGGAAGCCGTCGCCGCACGCAAATGGCCCGCAGGCAGCGAAGCTCGCATTGTCAACGCCACCCGAGCGACGCCTCAAATTAGCTCTAGCCGCATGGTCGGTCCGATCACCAACTGGATCCTCGAAGAGAAGGCCAGGATCGAACAGATGATCGATGAAGCCGCCGGCAAGCTCTCTGCCGCCAGCTTGAAGACCGGCGCAGTGGTGAAAGAGGAAGAGCCAAAGAGACTGTTGATCGCCGAGGCGGAAAGCTGGGGCGCAGATAGCATATTCGTCGGCGCGAGGGGATTGGGGCGTGTCGAACGCTTTCTGCTCGGCAGCGTCTCATCAGCCGTGGCCGCGCGAGCCACTTGTTCTGTCGAGGTCGTGCGCGATCAGAAGAAAAGATAGACATGGAAGATGGTCGTCATCTCTCTTCTGCTGGCCCTGACAATGTAAATGTCCGCGAGCGCAAACTATCAGGCGCCTGATATCAGGACATTTTTTCAAAATTGGGGTTCGCGATGAATGGTCAGGTGGAAGTAAAAAAGGTAAAAAGTGGAAAAAAGGCCGAAATTTTGCCTTTTTCCCTTTTCACCCTTTTACTTTTCTGCTTAGCATTGCATTACAGTGTAAGAAATTGATTCAGTAAAGGAGTTCCTACGCCACCTGCAGGCGCTGAATATGACCTGATCGCCGATCTTCATGCGCCAGGAATCAATAGTTTAGCGCAGGCACATATATTGCTTCTTGACAGTAGTGAAAGGACGAATGCTTGATGATCGCGTGAGCGGCCAAGCGTCGAGAAAATTATGCGCACCATACCGAGATCTTGCTCTTTGGATGTCACCGCCGAGATGAGCCCTGCGCTTAAGGGGGTAATACTGGGAACGTTGGAAGCTTGCGATATGATCGAAGCGCGAACGCGCAATACCGTCTATGAAATCTTCTTGCTCGACCCCAAATCTGGACGCGCGCTAGTCCGAGGCGGGAAACACTTCGCCGAGCCCGTAGAGGCGATCGTGAGCGGCTCGAACTTTGGAGGCTGCATGATCAAGGTGGGCTGGCTCGGCGTCGGGCTCCGGATGGAGATTTGCGCAAACGGCCGACGCACTGTGACCTCACCGGTCCAGTCGCTGCGCGTTGAGCGTGTTGACTTCGACGCCGATCAGTATGATTCGGCGCCGAGTAAACTTGTGGGAATGAGCGTATCCCGCGACCATTGACGCATGCGTTTGTCGCTATCGCAGGATGGGTTATCGGAGCGCTATTATGGCGGTTTGCGAATGAGTTTTCAGAGACAGACAACAATCTTTCCGATCGCCTCATTGGCTTCCATCACTCGATGCGCCTCCCGAATGTCCTCAAATTTGAACACTCTTGATGGCTTCGCCTTATAGCGGCCTGCCGCCACCTTTTTGGCAATGGACTGAAGCGGTACGTCCGAGAGGGGAAATTCCGGCGCGCCGAACACGAAACTGCCGAAGAAGGTAAGGTAGACGCCGCTTGCCATTTGCAGGAGTGGGTTGAAGTCTGCTATCGGATCGAGACCGCCCAACCAACCAGCCAAGCATGCGCGACCACCCCGGCGCAGCATCCAGAGGGAATCAAGGATGGTGCTGTTGCCGACGAGGTCGAGCACCGCATCAATGCGCTTTCTTTCAGCGATGCGTTTCGAGAGATCTGGTCCCTCAATCTCAGCTCGGTATGCGCCGAGGCTCTCGAGCTTTCCAAAGCGCTCTCGATTGCGCGTGGTAGCGATGACCTTTGCGCCCGCTTCTACAGCCATGTTGAGCGCCGCCTGCCCAAAGGATGACGTTGCGCCTCGGATGACGAGCGTTTGATCCTTCTTTAGTTCCAGGTTACGGAAAAGGCAGGTCCAGGCGGTCGCGTAAGACTCTGGAATCACTGCGAGTTCTTCCCATGGGAGATCGGACTCGATCTGCGCAACACCCGTCGCAAGCGCGCGCGTATATTCGGCATAACTCCCGTTGATGGTTCTTCCCAAACCGCCCATCAAGGCGGCTACTTTGCTGCCGACCGCAAACTCCCCGCCGGGACAGGACTTCACAATGCCGACGCACTCGATACCGCTGATTTCGGCCGCCTCGGCCCATTCTCCTTTGCGCATGTGAATTTCTGCGTGGTTTATCCCGAACGCTTTTACTTGGATGACGACGTGACCTGGCTTCGGTTCGGGCTCGGGGACTTCCTTGATGACTAAACTGTCCACACCGCCAAAGTGATCTCTAACGATTGCTCGCATGTTAATTCTCTTTCTGCTATCAATGTTTTTTTTGGGAGCGCTCGATAACTCGCAGCTACCTGTCGCCGCAAGCGTGGAACTCCTCTTCTTATTCCCTCGTCGCTTACAGAATTGAATTGAAACGAAGGAGAGATGAAGTTTATTTTGGCAGGCGTTTTCAATCCGTCCGCAATCGCACGAAGCCTGAACAAAGCAGATAGTTAGAACGCTGTTCAATGGCGTCTCGACAGGCAAACTCGCCAACTTCGCGGGCCGGAACTGATTAAATCTGCGTAGAGTCTTGACCCCAAAACCGCTCTGACTTTCATGCTTGCGCGATATTCCCGTCTGATGTAACCCGTGTTGGTGTCCAGAGCGCAAAGAGTTTATTATCTGGTCAGCTCGTTCGAGAGACATTTCAAACCAAAGTTGATGTGAGGATACAAGTGTGAAGGCGCTTTATGTCTGAAGGTACCCAAGAACGGTGCGGGCAGTGTGGGGCGCCGCTCCTGCCGGGGCGGCGCTACTGCGTGGCTTGTCTTGCGCAGGTTCCGGGCGCGCGCGCGGCGCCAGGAGACCGATTGACCGAGCTGATGCGCGGGACTCCTTCGACTCGCCGCCCGGACAAAACACTGGTCTTCGTCCCGGAGTTCCGCGAAGCGCGGCTCAAGCGAGAGCGGCGCAACAGGCGAGCGTTCATTGCGGCGATGATAAGCTGCGTCGTCCTGGCCGCCGCGGGCTTCGCCATCTGGCGCGCCCACGAGCGCAAACAGGCGCAGGCTCAATCGGAGCGGCGCGAGTCGATGGCGCAACGCGAACTTGATCTATACGCCAAGGCCCTCGAAATCTTCTACGCCGATTACGGTCGCTACCCCACCGCGACAGAAGGCCTCGCCGCGCTCGTCAGACAACCCTCCACACTCGCCGGATGGCGCGGCCCATACATCGAAGGCGATTATTCAGTCGATCCCTGGGGCGTCGAGTATGTCTATCAGGTCGTCAATGGCGGAGCGGGTTACATCCTTTCCACCTATGGGCCGGAGGGAGAAGCGAACGGGCGCGCTTTTCTGCAAGTCCATTCGGGAACTCCCGCGCCGGACGCAGTTCCCACAGCAGTTTCCAGGTAGGTGAAATGTAGCCATTCGTGAGGCTCGGTCAAGGCAAGGTGCTAACGGCGGCTTCATCGGTTTGACCGCGTCGCGCGCCCGCAATATAGAGGGCGCAGCCCAGACAGCATAGCGCCAGCATCCCCACGCGCCAGGCGAGGATCAGACGCGCTCCACCGCCGTAGCCGACCGTCCGGAACAATCCTTCAAACGCCGCCTCACCAACTCCCAGCCCGCCCGGCGTGATTGGCAGCGCGTTGGCTAGCAGGCCCAACAACGCGAGCAGGCACACTGTAAGTGGCTGAGCGTTCGGCATGAACGCTCTCGCGGCGGCGCACATGACGCCAAGCAGCGCCAGGTGCCCGCCCACCGAGAGCGCAGCCGCCCTGGCGAGCGCAGCCCTGTTTTTGCGGAAGACGTAGAGCGCGTCGGCGGCGCGCGACAGGTAGTGACGCAGCGGCGCTCTGTCGATCAAATAAGCGTACCAGCGGCTCTCTCGCAGCCGAGTCGAAAAGGCAACCGCTCCGCACACCAGCAAACTCACAGCCCCGACCGCGGCGGCGGCCACCAGAGAGCCGATCAACGGATAATCCCAGACCAGCCGTCCGTCGAGCATCGCCAACGCGACCACCAAACTGAGCATGCAGAAGAGCGCCACCGCTCGGTCGACGAAGATCAAGGTCGCGATCTCGACTCGCTGCCCGCGACTGTCCGCGGCCAGGTAATACAGTTTCATCACATCGCCGCCCGTGCCGCCCGGAATGCAGAAATTGAACAATGCAGCGATGGCTACGGCGCGGTAGCCCTCGACGAATGACAGGCGCATGCCTTGGGCGCCGAATAGAACTCTGAGCCGCTTCGCCTCGAAGGCGGCGGCGAAAATAGTCAATGCGGAAATCCAGGGCAAAAGCCATTTTGTCGAAATCAATTGCTTCGCCGCCATCCACCCGCCGTTCACTTTAAGCACGTAATAAAGCAGCCCGACGCCGAGCGCCACGCGAAAAATTGTGAAGAAATGCCTGAGCGTATTTTTCATCGATTATCAAGTTTGCGCTGTTGTCCCGTTTGAGACGCCGCTGCGCGCCAGGATGGGCGCCTGAAGGGGCGCTGATCCGCCGTCTCGGGAAAAGGAACGATGAGGTAATGGGGAACGAAACCGGGGCTTTTGATTTTCGGGGCTTTGCATGACGGACGTCCCGTCCTGAGCGCCATACTCAGAGTTTTAATAGGTTCCGGCCATTATAAGCTTCCGTCCGCATTGGGCAAGTCGTTGCGGTCGGCGCAGTAACGGACCGGTTTCGCGCAGTGGCGACCGCTTACACGCCGGGCGCCGTTTAACCGGCTTTAGCGAAGACCTCCCGTTGCTCGCCGAGCTCGCGCGCCGCAGGGGTAATGATGGTCTTCGTATTGACATAAATCTTCTCGCCTGCAGCGAGGGCTTTTTTGACATCCTCCTCGCATACGAAATCCACTGCGCGATGGCCGTTGCTCTCGCTCTTATCAGTCACGACTGGCTGGGCCTGCATGACAGGCGAGACCTCCTTAGCGGCCCGGATTTGATAGTTCGTCGCGGTCCCTTTGACGGCCTCTTTGACTTCTGGCGGTTCTCGGCGCGCCGCATTGAGTGTCTCCGCAGGCGACGGAGGTTGTCGACGCGCGGCCATGAATCTATCAACCAGGGCGGCAATCGCCTCTCTTTCGCCCTCTCTTTCGAAAGGATCGATCTGCGGCCGGGTCGATGGATCGGCTTGAGGCGGATGCGGCGATTGCGCCAGCAAAGATTGAACCGGCGGCTCGGCGATTACGGTCACTGGTCTGGTCTCGAAGGCGACCCGTTTGATGTCCATCAAGTGGAGCGGCGAGATGTTATCGGAGGTCACATTGCCTCCCCACGAACCGCAACCCAGAGTCATCGATGGCGGAAGCGCGGTTGAAAACCCTATCGCGCCGTGCGTCGAGGGCGTGTTGACGACCACGCGGGCGGCCGGCATCAAGATTCCATAGCGCAGCGCGGCGTCGCGGTTGCGGGTGTGTATCGAAGCCGTGTGGCCCATCCCGCCGTAATGCAGAATCTCGTCGCACAGCCGGCTTCCCTCTTCCAGTCCGTTCGCAACGTAGTAGGTCAGGATCGGCGAGAGCTTCTCGAGCGAGAGCGGGAAGTCGCGCCCGACGCCGCCGATTTCGGCCACCAGGCATCGTGTGTTGAGTGGGACGGCGATGCCCGCCCATTCGGCGATGGTCGTCGCGGACTTCCCCACGATCTTCGGGTTGAGGCCGCGCTGCGGAGTGACCACCAGTTTGGTCAGGCGCTCGGTCTGAGACTGGTTGAGAAAGTACGCGCCCTGAGCTGCGAATTGCGCGCGGACCTCCTTGTCGAGCGGCGCGTCGACGACGACGGATTGTTCCGAAGCGCAGATCGTGCCGTTGTCGAAGCAGGTGCCCGCCAGAATGTCCCGCACGGCTTTAGGCGCGTCGGCTGTGCGTTCGATGAACGCCGGCACGTTCCCAGGCCCCACGCCGAACGCGGGCTTGCCCGAAGAGTAAGCCGCGCGCACAAGGCCCAGACCGCCCGTGGCCAGGATTACCGCAGTCAGCTTGTGTTTCATCAAGCTTTCCGTGCCTTCGATCGTCGTCTGTTCGACGCAGCCGATGGCTTCGGCGGGCAATCCGGCTTTCACGCCGGCTTCGCGCATCACGTTTGCGGTCTCTACCACGCAACGCGTCGCCGACGGGTGCGGGCTGAGCACGACCGAATTGCGCGATTTCGTGGCGATCAGGATTTTGAAGATCGCGGTCGAGGTCGGGTTGGTCGAGGGAATGATGGCCGCCACGACTCCGCGCGGCGTGGCTATTTCAACCACCGATCCCGCGTCGCGCACCACGCCAACCGTTCGAAGATTCCTGAAATAGTTGTGAACGTCGACGGCGGAGAAGAGATTCTTGACGTTCTTGTCCGCGGGGACGCCGTAGCCGGTCTCTTCATGCGCGATCGTGGCGAGGCGCATCGAATGCGCCTGTGCGGTCGTCGCCATCGCTTCACAAATCGCGTCTATCTTCGCTTGATCGAGGTTGGCGACCACAGCCTGCGCGCGGCTCGCCGCCTCGACCAAGTCGCGCGCCGCCTGGATTGCTTGCAGGTCGTTGTCAGGCATGACTCTCAAAGGGGGAATGGGGGAGTGGGGAATGGGATCATTTCCTCCACTCCCCATTCCCTACTCCCCATTCCCGATCACTTCTTGCTTTCCTTGCCGTCGCTCAGCGCGCGGGGCTCTTTGCCTTCGACCCTCGTGCCCGGGCGGTAACCGTTTTGCGGGATGACGCGTTCGACTTCGACGTGCGGGCGCGGGATGACATGCACCGAAACCAGTTCGCCAACTCGGCGGGCAGCCGCGGCGCCGGCGTCCGTGGCCGCTTTGACCGCGCCGACATCGCCGCGAACGAAGACCGTCACGTAGCCCGCGCCAATGTACTCTTTGCCGACCAGTTGAACATTGGCGGCTTTGACCATCGCGTCAGCGGCTTCGACCGCGCCGACAAAGCCTTTCGTCTCGACCATGCCGAGAGCTTCCATACTCATTGTTTTCTCCGAATCTGAATATTGTCGCTGATGAAGCCGAATCATAAACTGGCCATCGAATCAGCACAAGTTGTTCTCCTTCTGAAATCCCCGGGAGCGACCGAAGTCAACCTCGTCAAATCGCTTCGGTTGTGATAACAGAGGGATTATAGAGATTTTTTAGAGGTGTGCATCGCCAAGCGCTCCTACAAACATCTTATTCTTTAAGGGTGTAAGGATTACGGATTCAAGGTGTCAGCAATCCGACAAATTTGCTATCATCTCCCCCGCGCTCGGATGAGGTCTAGCGCTCATGCGTATGCGAACGGGAAAAAAAGGCAACTTAAAGCAATTAGCCAATAGATCAATAAACTATTCCGCGTTTTTAACGGCGATCCTCATACCCTCCATATGGCTGCTTTTCGCCAATCTGGCGTCGTATATTTTGCGGAATGAGAAACTGCTTCAACCACATCGCATGGCGGCGATAATGGCGGGGTTGGTGTGGGGCTGCATCATCGCCTGGGCCACGAACGTCCCGCAAGTCTTATATTTTTACAGACCCGGTGGCAGAAATAAGGCGCAGCGTCGCCTGTTCGTGATGACCGCGCTGGGGCTTCTCATATCGATTTCCGCGCTGGCGCTGCTGGGAGTGGCGCTGATGTCGTCGATCGAGAACGGCTCTATAATCGCGTACACTTTGGCGTCGTTGGCGATCATCGGTTTGCTGCCAGTCATTAGGGGTTGCGGGAAATCCTGGCGATACATCGAGATTAACGATCCGCGCGGGGTCTACATCGCGTATACCGGCCAGGCGCTACAGCCGAATACCTTATATCGAACCGGGCTGACTTGGAAGACGCCGGCGCTGGAACACCATCTGGAATTTGAAGAGAACCAAATTCGCCATCTTCGTTTTAAAGACGGCGCGTTCGAATTGCGCTACAGCGCGACGGTGGAATTTCCAGAAACCCCCACAGTGCCTGATGATTGCAGGATAGACCCGATCGCGCTTACCAAAGCCGCTTCCGGTTTCCTTCTGGATCAATTACAGAGGCAATGCGCCAGGTTTACAGGCATGCAATGTATGAAGATGCAGCCCGGATTGAGGCCAGTGGAAGAGTACGTCCCTGTCCCGGCGATCAAACCGCAGGGATATGAGGTTCATATCCGCATGCGCTGGTCAGGGAAGTTCAAACTCTCAGATACATCGTAGATCGAAGATCGCGTCATCCCTCGATCCTCGACCCTCGATCTTCGACCCTCGGCCCCCGATCCTCCGCTTCACGTTGGTCTCTACGCCACAGCCGCTTCAGCCCTCCGAAAAGTCTCCCCAAGAGGCTGTAGATGCGCTCCGACTCCTTTGTCAGCAGCGGCCCGAGCACGGCCAGGATCAACACATAGAGAGCGGCGAAAGGTTGTAAGACCGGCGCCAGGCCTCCGGCCTTAGCTAGATTCGCCATTATGATCGAAAATTCGCCCCGCGAGACGATTGTCAATCCTGTGTTCAGAGAAGCCGACATGGAGAGCTTGGCGCTTCGGCCCGCCAGCATCCCTGCGGTGACGTTCCCGACTATTGTAAGCGCCACCGCGCCTAGCGCCGGCCACACCGCCCCGCCCAATCCGAACGGGTCGATCGTCAGGCCAAACCCGAAGAAGAAGAGAGCGCCGAAAAAGTCCCTGAACGGCACGATCATACGTTCAATTCGCTCGCTGTGCTCCGTTTCAGACAGGACCAGTCCCAGAAGCAGCGCGCCAATCGCCTCGGCCACGTGGATCGTCTCGCCGAATCCGGCCAGCAGGAACAGACAGGCGAAGACCGTCAGCAGGAAGACCTCATTGGAAGGGATGCGTAAGACCCTGTTCAGCAGAGGGGTGGCTTTCATCCCCACGAATATCAATCCCAGGATAAAGGCCAGGGAGAGCGTCACCGAGATAAAAATTCCGCCGAGCGAAGTCGCTCCGCTCAGGACAACGCCAGAGACGACCGACAGGTAGAAAGCCAGAAAGACGTCCTCAAACATAATGATGCCGAGGATTATCTCGGTTTCGGGATTGGCGGCGCGCCGCAAATCGAAGATGACCTTCGCGACGATGGCGCTCGAAGAGATGGTCGTAACGCCGGCGACGACCAGCGTCTCTCTCAGCGGCCATCCCAACCAATAGGCGTAGCCGAGTCCGGCGGCGAAATTGATGGCGATGTAGATCGAGCCGCCCAATACGATGGATCGCCCCGATTTGATCAGGCGGCTGACAGAAAACTCAAGCCCGAGGTAGAAAAGCAGGAAGAGGACTCCGGCGCGGCCCATGAATTCGATGAGCGGGGCGCTCTGGATGAAACGGAAGTCGAGCGGCCCGATCTTCGGCGCATGCGGGCCTACCGCCATTCCGGTCAGGATCAGTAACGGGACGACGGAGAACCGCAGCCAGTATGAGAGCGCAGCGGCGAGCGCGATCAGACTGAGCGCCAGACCCATTTCCAACACCAGATGGTTCATCAGCTATTCCGCCCTTCCATGAACCAGCAGGTGTTTCAGCCGCCCGATGGTCTGCCGGTCGCCTGCGAGAATGAGCGTCGCGCCCTCGTTGAGCACGGTGTCCGGGCCCGGGTTGATTCGCTTCGCTCTGTCCGGCTCGATGATGGAGACAATCGATGCGCCGGTCCGCTTGCGCACCTGAAGGTCCCCGATCGTCTTGCCGGCGCACGCCGACCCGGGTTCAATCGTGTACCACTGGAGCAGGAGGTCCTCGAGGACGATTTCGGCGGACGGCAATGCCTTGGGCACATATGTCAGCCCTCCGATGATGCCGGCCACCTGCCGCGCCTCACTGTCGGAAAGAGTCACGACCGAGGTGACTTTGTCCGGGGATTTTGGCGCAAAATGGTACAGTTCGCGCGTGCCGTCATCATGAATGACAATAGTCAACCGGTCACCGCTCGCCGCCTCAATCTGGAACTTGCGCCCGACGCCGGGAAGATTCGATTCGCTAATGGTAGACATAATGCCCTCTTTCGCCTCACAAAAAGGCTCATTCCCCTTTCTCTTGAAATTTACGCTTGCAGAACTTGCAGGTGTGAAACTGACTGGGCCGCTTGCGAGGATAGATTGCCCTCTTACGGCAGTGCGGACATCGTCGCGCTTTCTTCACGACCATAAGGGCGGTCAGCGCCCAGTGTGGGTTCATAGCTCCTCCGTAACGGATCACTTACCGCGCCCGCGATTATGTAAAACATCCTCACAGACACCTTCAAAGACATCTTTAAAGACATCTTTAAAGACATCTGGGCTTCAAGCGACTGGTTCAAGCAAAGCGGGGAGGAGCGCGATCCTGTATAGGCGAAAGGAAGATCAGTGAGCGGACGTCCGCGAAGTTATTCAGCGGTGAATATGACGAACTGAGTAATAGCCTCGTGAAGGGCGCCGGAGGAAGGTCTGACGGATGGGATGGCGACTGCTTGTCGCGCGTCGCTCCGCGAATGGTAAACTGGGCCGGAGCCACTATGGATTCCGCAGCCCCTCGACGCGGAGAACCGGTTGATTCCTTCTCCGACTTATGCAGGCTGGAAAAGCTATTCTCCGAGAAGGCTTTTGATGACTTGCGGATATGAACGCCCAGAGAAAAACACAGGCAGAGCAGCGCGCCAAGGATATATAGCACGGAGGGAGTGAAACATTTGCTCGCGCGTATAAAGTTCATCATTCGGCTCGGCGCCCTCGCGCCTGCATAATAATCACAGTGTTTCTTTTATAGCAAATCGCCTACCTTCTCCGTTCGGAATCAACAGAGACTCGTTGCGTACTAGGCGGTTTGCGCTACGATCGCCGATGCGCTTACACTCTCAATATGGATCTCGCGCCCCGCGCCGCCGAAATCACTGCAAGCTTCGGCTAATCTGAACTGATAATCAATTATGGGGGAACGATGAATATCTGTATAGCGTTTCTACTCTGCGCCAATTTCTTCTCTCCCGCTTTCGCTCAAGAGAGAAAAGACATCCAGGCGCTCATCCAACAGTTGCAGGATCGAGACAAGCAGGTTCGCATCTCCGCAATCAAGCAGATCAAGAGCCTGGGAGTCGAGGCGAAAGCCGCCACACCAGCGCTCGCCCTGTTGTTGAAAGAGGGGGATGATGACTTGCGGGAGAACGCGGCGGAGGCCTTGGGCAAAATGGGCGCGGAAGCGAGAGAGGCGACCCCCGCTTTGACCGAGGCCCTCAAGGATCGCAACGATCGGGTCAGAAGCAGCGCCGCCTTCGCCCTGGGTCAAATCGGCGTCGAAGCCAGGCAGGCTGCGCCGGCTTTGGGCGAATTGTTGAAAGATCAAAGCGCCTGGGCGCGCGGCAATGCGGCCTTTGCGCTCGGCAAGGTCGGCGAAGCGAAACCTTACTTGCCTTCGTTGGTAGAATTACTTAAGGATCAGCATGAAAATGTGCGGAAGGACGCCGCCGAGGCGGTTGGCAAAGTCGGCGCCGATGCGCGGACGGCCGTTCCGGCGTTGGCGCTCTTATTGCAGGACAATAGCGCCCAGGTCCGACGATACTCGGCTGAAGCGCTCGGCAGAATCGGTCTCGAAGCAAAACCCGCTATACCGGAATTGACGGCGGCGCTGCGGGACAAGGAGTTCGTCGTTCGCACATATTCCGCCTACTCGCTCAGCAAAATCGGCCTGGAGCCGAATGCGGCGGTCCCGGTCTGGACCGAATTATTGAAGGACAGCAGCGAACATCTGCGAAGCTATGCGGCGGATTCCCTGGGCGATCTGGGGCCGAACGCCAGAGTCGCGACGCCGGCGCTGATCGAAGCGTTGAAGGATCAGGATAGATTCGTGCGAGTGAGCTCGTCGAAAGCGCTCGGGAAAATAGGCGCCGACGCCGGAACAGTAGTCCCGGCCCTGATCGGGACATTGAAAGACACGGAACCGCTCGTCCGCGCGAGCGCCGCCAGCGCCCTTGGCGCCTTGGGCGCCCAGGCGAGAGCGGCCTTGCCCGCGCTGACCGAGCTGCAGAAAGACCAGGCGGACGTAGTGAAACTCGCGGCTGATGGAGCTGTTGGCAAAATCCGCTCCTCAGAAATAAAGCCGTAAACGGAACGGCTGATGATCGGCGTCAATATAGTGGGTTTTTTAGAATGAAGGAAAACTACCTAACGACCTCGGCTTGGGAGTCGTGGCTTTCCAAGTGGAATAGTGAACTTCTCGATCGAATTGACCTCCCGCATCAAAGCCACCTTATTCAGTTTGGCATCACTCCTGAGCTTATCGCATCAGGTTGGCTAGGCTATCCGGGCGCCACAGAAGATCAGGTTGCTGGTCTCGAAGCCCGGCTCGGCAAGGCGCTGCCTCCATCGTACCGCGCTTTTCTCCGAACATCGAACGGCTTTCGCCAACCCGGCATGATCATCCCACGGCTACTTCCAACCGATGAGGTCGAATGGTTCAGAGTACGGAATCAGTCGACAATTGACATATGGAAGGATTCGGAAGATCTGTCGGACACCCTGGAAATCAGCGCTCACGATATTGACAGATCGGCAGTCTACTTACTCAATCCTAAAGTCATCACGGCTGACGGTGAATGGGAGGCTCTTTCCTTCGCTACGTGGAATCCCGGGTGTAATCGATATCCCTCCTTTTGGGGCCTGATGAAAAAAGATTACCAGTATTCCGTGTTTTACGCGGATCGCGGTAAGGGACAATTGCGCCCCGAAGATGATCCGCAGATGATCGTTGTTAAATTTCCCAACCTCATCAAAGACCTGGAACGAAAGATGCGGAGCCTCGCTGACAACGAGGACCCGTCCGACCCGGATTGGAGCAACGACGTCCTGAAAGTGTTAAAAGCCGCGGAGTCGCGACTCAACGACATACGGGAAAAAAGCAGTCAGCCGGAGGCAATCCACCAACAACTTAAAGCGCTCAGAAAAGAGTTCGGTGAGCGCCTCCTGGCGAGAGTGGATGCTAGGAGAGAATCCGGTCTTTACCTCGATGGCCGCAGGGATGGATTTCAGGATGGGTATATGATGGCAAACGCTTCTATTCGGTGGTTTTTGGGCTCCCAGTGAACGCGCCAGGCTAGACAGTAGCAACCGCGGATTTGCGTGGATGCTACGGATTGTCGCGGATAATCCGCGTTGATCTGTAGCATCTGTGAAAATCCGTGTTTGCTATGCTCCCAATGTCGCTTGTTCTGATTTATTTCAATATCAGACCCTGGTTCTCGCATGAACGGCAAACGAAATCACATCCTTCCACCCGAGATCGAGGAGTACCGCGACCTGCACTGGCGGCGCGAGGAAACGCTGCGGGTCGAGACCGCGCCTCAGGCGGAGGCGTTCATCGAGCGCGCCGGTTTCGTCGCTTGCATGACCGATTCGCGCCAGCCAGGTCCTTCGCTTTACATCGCCGTCTGTGGGCGGCGCGACGCCGTGATGCCGCACAATGTTCAGAAAGACCCTGAAAGCTCGCACACGTGGATATTGAAGGACGAGATCGTCCGGCGCAGCAAGGTCTATTACGGCAAGCTGGCGCGCGGCAAAACCATGTTCATCGCGCCGCGTATGATTCCAAGCTTCAACGCGATCTGGGGCGTTGCAAAGCGCGAAGAGAAAAAGCGGTTGAGCGCCGAAGCGCTGGCGATATTGAAAGTGTTGCGCAAAGAATGGGAGATGGCCACGGCCGATCTGCGCGACGAATCGGGCGTCAAAGATCGCAAAGCCTACACGCGGGCGATTGATGAATTGCAGGCGGCGATGATAGTCGTTCCAAGCGACGTCGTTTATCAACCCAAGTTCAGTTACATCTGGACGCTGGCTGAAGGGCGCTTTCCCGAACAACTGGCGCAAAAGATCGAGCGCCGTACCGCGCTACGCGAGATCGCGCGATGCTTTTTGGATTGCGCCGGCATGACCTATCCGGGAGAGTTGGCCAGAGTCACCGGACTGTCGCGCCCAGAAGCCGGCATCGGGAATCAGGCTCTCGTCAGAGAGAACATGACAATCTCGCCTTCCACCGGGTCTTACATCAAATCGACTCTGGCCCACGCGCTACAATGCGGATGAACAGCCGCCGCAGGGCACAGGTCAAGACCGCTCTCCGAGCGCTCACATTAGCATTTCAATCTATTCCTTACCTTCCTGGCCCTTGCGTCGATTGTACCAATCTAGCCAGGCTTCAATGTCCGGGCCGAGATCATTTCCGACAATTTCCGCCAGGAACGCACGCGCCTCACTCCCGACATTTTCGTCTCCCAGAAATTTGGCCAGTAAAGGCACTGTCTCCGGATAGGCATGCGCGCATAAGGTCCTGGTGATATCGAATGGGCTGATCCCATTCCCATCCGGCGGCTTTGTCCCGAATCTTTCCCAGATTGCGACGATGATTGGCAGGTTCTCTCTCTCCGGCATGTACCGGAAAGCCTTGAGCGCCGCTTCGCACACTTGCCAATCGTCGTTCTCAATGGACCATTCGGCGAGTTCCTTGATGAATGGCAGATCACTTTGATCCTTGAACCCCGCAAGCCCTGCAAGACCATAGTACAATTCACCGAAGCCTGCCTTAACCTCATCTGGCAATCGGTTCCAGTCTTTCCTCTTAGAGATCGATTTCAGATTGTGGGATGCAGCGTATTGCTCGCACAATTCTTTCTGATCACGGAGGTGTTTTCTGAGGGCTATATGAAGTTGTTCCCCGCCGTATTCGCTCAGGTCCGGAAGTAAGATATCTCGCTTATTATGATTCAGAGAAGTGAGGCGCTCAGCTATGTAGTTTCCCGCAACTGAGCCTGTTTTCCGCAGCTCTGATTGTGTGTGTTTCAGAAAACTCACCCCATGGTCCCACAGAAAGGGCCAAAGCATTTCGACGCGCCGGCCTTCATCGGGCGTATCGCGCGCCTCTTCCCATTCTTTACGCAACTCCACAGCCTGTTGAGCCCTGGTTCTCAGTTCATCTACCTTATTTGGATCATGCGTCCAGAAGAAGCAACGGTTGTATTGGGTGATCTCCCATCCCTTGTCAATCTTTTTCAGGAATAGGAGGATGCGTGTGTCAGGCGTGATAGGATCGATTTTGTCCGGTTCCCCATATTGCTCGGTTGTAAGCTTGAAGTCTGTCAGATTGATAAGATCTCCAGCTTGCATCTCACCGAGAAATACTTCTTCAGCGCTGAAGGTATCCCTTTCGACTTGTCTAACAACGAGCACGAGAGACGCGTCCAGCACTCCTTCGCGAGGGTCTGGCCGAACAACCGGCTTGGCATAGGCGCTATTACCAATAAGTAGTATGGCAAATAAAACGCCGCCCACATAAAGCGCTCTCGTCTCAGCCAGCAATACACTCATACCCTAATCCTTATGACTGCGGAGCCAGTCGAATTGTGGTCCGGATCTTTCATCCTCCGTTGAAAACCGGCATAAAATCTGAGTGATCACTTAGTTTGCGGACGCGCGCGCGAGGCCAATCGTCTGCGATTCGACCGGGCCTGGCGCGAAGGTATCGCCCTTTCGCGTTATGACCTGATGGTATTGATTGCCTTCGACATCCTGAAAATCAATATGCAGCGGGGTCTCTTCGTCAATGAGTGACAAAAAGTCAAATCCCGTATAGCCATATTGGCGTATGACTTCGCTTGCCTGGTCCGGATCGGAAGGATAATTGAAGCTCTTAACAACCTGTTCGGATTTCGGGCTAAGACTTTGAATGGGCTGAAACACGGAGTATCCGCTCTGCCCGGTCGGGATTCGATAGTCGTTATTCTCATCGACGTCGATGTCAGTATTGGTGGAGAAGACGTCTTCGTGAGTGGCAGTAAAATCTATGCGCGCGATTTCAATGTTCATCGCAATGCCGTTTCCGACATTCTTAAGATAGAGCCGGTGAATAGGGCTTCCGCTGTCATCCGGCTTAAGCCAGGCGGAGAGCGTAGGCAGGAGCGAGAGCCTTCTTTGGCTCGCAAGCTCTTCGGATTGCCTGGTCAGGGCTTCACGTATCTTCTCGATCTCCCCCATGTATTTCCCCACAACCTGGATATCCTTCGTGTACTTCCATATGACTCCCAGCGCAATGATCAAAATCACGATGTTGAGTCCGGCAAAGATAATTAGAAAAATGTTCAGTGTTTCCGTCTGCATTTTTCGTTCCTCCGATGATCAACAGTAAATCACAACTTGATTGTTTTCCCTGTTCGCGCCGATTCGTAGATCGCCATCATTATACGCAGGTCCCGCAGACCTTCTTCGCCCGGCGTCGAGGGTTCCTTGTTATTCATTACGCAATCCGACATGTGGTCCATCTCCAGGGCGAATTGATCGCGCTGGCCCAGATCGCGCTCTTCGATCGCGTTTCCCTTCCTCACGCGCATTCGCAACCCGGTATAGCTCGTCGCCGGTTCCAGTTCCGCCCAACCTTTCGTCCCAATGACCCTGATGCGATTCTGACCGGCGTAACCATAGCTCGACGTGCATTGCGCGAGCGCGCCCGATGGGAAACGCAGTTGGAAATTGATCATGTCCTCCACCTCTTTGAATCGCGGGTCGCTGCGGTCGGTGAACTCCATCGCGTTCACTTCAGTTGGCTCTTCGCCGGTCGTGTAGCGCGCCGCCTGCAGGGCATAGATGCCGATGTCCATCAACGAGCCGCCACCAGCCAAATCCTTCTTTAATCGCCACTGCGTCGGATCGCCGATGTTGAAGCCGTGGTCAGAGACAACCGCTTTTATCGGCCCCAGCTCGCCCTCGCGCGAAATTTTGATCAGCGCCTGGTTGTAAGGCTCGTAACGACAGCGGTAAGCGACCATCAGTTTGCGATTGGCTTCTCGGCAGGCACTGATCATCTCCTCGCAATCTTTCGGCGTGTTGGCCATCGGCTTTTCGCTGAGGACGTGTTTACCGGCCTTCGCCGCTCTGATCGTATATTCGGCGTGCATGCCATTGGGCAACACGACGTAGACGACGTCCACTTCGGGGTTGTCGCGCAGCGCTTCGTAGTTCTGGTAATTGTATATGTTCTTCGGGTTCACGCCGTAACGCGCCGCCAGCTTTTCACCCTTCTCGCGGCTGCCGGTGACGAAAGCGACGACTTTCGTTCTCTCGCACTTCGCTAACGCGGGCAGAATCTGATTGATCGAAAGCCGGCCAAGGCCGACGATGGCATAGCCCAACTTCTTCCCCGGCGGGTCGGGAACCTGAAGCTGCTGCGCAAAAGATGATGTCGCGACATGGCCTGTAAGACCGGCGATCGCGGCGCCGCTTCCAGCGCTCTTCAAAAAGCTGCGGCGAGACAAGCCACCCAGCAACTCGTTATCAGACTGTTGTTCCATGTCATTCTCCTCAGAAGCCCCCCGCCGCCTCCGGCGGCGGGGGGCAAACTTTTCCTAAAACCGCCAAATGGCGGCTGTCTCAATTGATTTTCAATTGGCGGCGCCGCGCAGTTTGATCTCAGACTGCCGCCTGCTTGGCCTT
>DASTMP010000216.1:0-4259 GCA_035714085.1 Blastocatellia bacterium | reverse complement strand
CCGCGTTGGCCGTAGGCGAAGGGACTTTTTGGATCGAGCCGGATGGTCTCGCTGAAATCCGCGATGGCGCGGTTGAAGTCGTCCTTCATTTTGTAGGCCGTGCCACGATAAAGCAAGGTTTCGGCGAGTTCGCTTCCCCTTATGCCTGAGTTGATCGCGCGCGTGCACGCCGCAATTGCGGCGTCCCCGGACGCCGTCCGGCACGTATCGGCGTCGTCGGCCGCCGCGGGCTGCGCCGCCAGAACCATCGCGACCGCGGCGCCCGCAAGGACACGCCACCAATTTCCGTTCATATCCTCTCTCCCCCAAAAAGCTGTCGCACGATAAGTGCGCGGTTCGCGGTTGTCACGTCATGCCGCGCAACGCCAAGAGTCTCAGGAATGCCCGTTTTGGGTCATTCGGGCCATTTGCGGCGCTCTGGCTCGATGTCGGCTGCGCTCCCGATAGCCGCCATGAAAGCGAACATCGTAATCGGTCGAAAAGTGCCATGAGCGACCAAAGTGCGCCGCAACAAAATCGCATGCTCGGCTCGCGCGGATTTGTCTCTGAGATCGTAGACCTGCGGCGCCTGTCGCCGCCGCCGAGAATGTCGCCACGGCCAAACAGGTCAGGTTAAGCGGAAGGTCCAAGCCGCGGGAGATGTCTAAGCCGCGCCCGTTCTAGAGCAAACGCAAAAAACAGTGTAACCTCAGCCCTCCCTTTTGCAGGACTCATCAATAAGCGATGATGAACCTTCCTCGTCTTAAACCAGACCCGATTCCGCCCGTACATCCAGTGCCGGAATTCCTGGCTGAGGGTGAGCTCAAGGCGCGTTACGAGGACATGAAAGCCGTCCTTCGCGTTCCGTGGATGGGCGTCGTGACGATGAGCTTCGCTCATTATCGTGGTTTCTATGACGCGCTCTGGCAGGGTGCGCGTACGCTTTGCGCGTCGCGCGACTTCACCGATGCATGTCATCGCCTCAGGCATTCGGTCGAAAAAAAGGTGGGCGCGCTTGGGCCACCGCCGCTTCGGAAGCAGCTGGCGCAAATCGGCTATGCCCAGCGCGAGCTTCAGGAGATTGATGAGAGCATCGAGATCTTCTCCGACGGAAATTTCCCTTACATTCTGCTGGCGACGCTTGCGCGTTTGCTGCTTGAAGGCGGAGAATTGCACACCTCAAACGGCACCGGCATTCAAACAGAACAAGCGCCGCCGAGGACCGCCGGCAAACTTGTCCTGATGGAATATCATCATGCCGACGCCTCGACGCGCCTCATCTTCGACGACGTGAAAGCGGCGCTGGGCCTGCCCTTCCTTAATACGGACTACCGCGCGCTGGCCCGCTGGCCCAGCTATTTCGCGCTTGCCTGGGCGGATTTGCGGCCGAGGCTCCAGGGAGGCGAATACGAGACGTTAGTCGCTGAGATTCACGAGGCCGCGGTCTCGACTGTTCAGTCGTTACCTAACTACGGCAACTTGCGCGGCGAGGTGCTGCGGGTGGCCGCTCGAAGCAGCGCGCCGGACGGCGAAGTTCTTTCAGTCGTGCGCCTCTTCCAGTGGTTGCTGCCCGGCCTCGCGGTAAACATCGCCTTCTTTCGTGCTCAATTGCGATAGCCGATTTTTGTGCGGCGCGTGGCGGCCGAAACGCGCTGGGGATCGTGATCAACCGACGATCAAATCAGGAAATCACATCCGGCGGAATAGGGTTCAACGGCCGAAGAAGAGCAATCAGAGCGCCGCTTACGCGCTCCGACGTACCTGCCACGACAGTGAGCTGAGGGCGACCCCTTCGCAGATAAGCTGAATCCCGAGCAACACACCCAGCACCCATACTGCTGTCGTGGTGAGGTTAGCTAAAAGATAAAAAGACAGCAGTATTCCAATAATGCCGCTGACTAAGACCCACCCCCAGTTTGGAAGCGGCCGGATCGTGAGCGAAAATACTATTTTTGCGAAACCCTCAACCATGAAGAAGACAGTCAACAGGAGTGCCAATGTAACAACGGCTTCCCCTGGACGCCGTAGAAAGAGCACGCCGACTATTATTGACAAGACAGCCGATACCAACTGAAGCCAGAAGTTCGGCACGTTTTGCGCGCCTATGAGACTGATACCCTGAATGATACCGCTAATAATCAAAATCCAACCGAGAAAAAGCACCAGCGCGACAGACGACACAAAAGGGTAGAGGAATGCGACGATTCCGGCGATTACCATCAGGACGCCTTGTATAAGATACCAAGTCGAATATCTCCGCACAGTTGCTCGGGTTGCCTCGCGCAGGGCTTGCGCGGCTGCTTCAACAGACATTGTCATGGCGCGTGTCTCCCAGTTCCATCTAAACGCGTAGATAGCCGCCCCTCAGCAATACCGTATCCACGGGCGGTCGTTGTGGAATGTTCGCTAAGCGCCACTTTCCACGATTTGGCACCGCGGCGAATTGCGGATGGTCGATCAGCAAATTGATGGAGGCGCCGTTAGGACCAGCGTCTGCAAATGCCTCCGTGCCACAGCACACACCTGCGAACTTCTCGGCGCGTATGACGGATGGTAGTCCTGGCGACGCAGACGCCACCAACTCGCGTCCGACCTGGGCCACATCCAGCGGCGACTTGCGCGACGAAGCCATTCTGCTGATGGATCGGCGCGGCTTTCATGGCTTGCGCAGATGTTCCGACGGCTAGCACAAAGCCAGCAACAGCGATCAACCTGATCATTTCTGTTCCTTCCCGGTTATGCGCGATGGGGCGCGACATTCGGTCATCATATCGTGTGCAACGCGCGTCACGGTCATATCCTTGCGGATAATCTCCACATCCTTACAGATGAATGGTCGCTAAGCGCATCAGTCTGTACGGGGCCTTCACCTGCATTTTGCTATGATACAAGAATGCGTCGTCGTTCAGTGACACGGGCGCGACGGCCCCTGGCATGTTGGGGAATTCAGCGATACGGGAGCGCAATATGAAAATCCGGTTTTGGTTCGCTTGCTCACTATTGACGCTTCTCTTGCCAACGATGGTCCACGCGCAGGTATCGATTGATGTTACGAAGATCACCTGCCGGCAGTTTTTGACCGGCCGAATGCTTCCTACCAAGTCGATGGCGCTCTGGTTTAGCGGCTATTACAGCGGCAAGCGCGGAGCCACGATCATCAACGCAGGCGACGTAAAGCCGAACGCCGACAAAGTAGAGGATTACTGCGGACTCCATCAGGATGAGACTGTTATGAATGCCGTCGAAAGGATCTTCGACATCAAATAAGCGTCACCGTGCGACGATGCGCTTCCGCGTTGTGCATCACATCGAACTCGGGCGGCCGATGTCTCAGTTGGGTCAACATGCGAAGCGGACGCCGGCGGCGTCATGTCCGCTGTGCACGCGAAAGCGACGCTCAGACCGTTGAGGTCGAGACTCGCTTCCTTGTGCAACAGGAGCGGGGAGGCGGTGTTTGGCTTGTCCGTTGGTGAGCATGCCGTGTTGCCATCCTGAACAGCCGTTGCCGTAATTGCCTAAATCCGCCGCTGCGCGGCTCTAATTTTGCCGCGCCGGTTCCGTCCAATACAGGCGGGGCGACCACAGGGAGCTAGAGAGATGCAAAGAACGATCAGAGTGTCGCTCGCCGTGGGTGTCGGCGCGTTGGCGCTCGCGGTGGCCGGGCTGCATGGCGCCAAGGCCGCCGACATGGGCGTACCGGAATATCAGGCGCCGCCGCCCGCGGCCTACGCGCCGCCGCCGCCCGCTTACGGCTATCCGCCGCCGCCTCCGCCGGTCGCGTATTACTATCCGGCGCCGCGCTATGTGGTGTGGCCGCGGCCCTATTACTGGCCCGGTCCCTATTGGCGGGGCGGGCCGCGCTTCGCCTACGGCTACGGCGGCCATTGGGGCGGCTATGGCCATTGGGGCCACGGCTGGCATCGCTGAGCCGGGCGTTTCTCAACAGGCAGGCCGGTTGAACGGGCTGCGCTCAGTCGAGCGCGGCCCGTTTTCTTTTTCTTACGCCCCGTGCTGGGTCGAACGACGGTGAAAAATTGTCTCTGTCACGGTAACAAAATGCTTGACGGTCCCTTCTTATGAGACTATATTCACAATCACGCTCGCTCATCGAAGGGCACATTCCGGATGCGATCCTGAAGGTGGAGCAAGCTGCGGCGCCTGCGCGCGGTTTCGCACACTGCGCCCGGGCGGCTTCGGACCCTGCCTCTCCGGCACAACGACCGGGGCGCGAGGAGCTCGCTAGTAAAAGGGGTTTGCGGTGGCGCAAGCTGCCGCAAGAT
>DASTMP010000215.1:0-77495 GCA_035714085.1 Blastocatellia bacterium | reverse complement strand
CGAAGACCAACTGGTCGAAGGCTGTCAGGGCAATGTCATAGTTGTCTTTGAGCATGCTGGTTTCTCCGTTCCATTCGTGGAATGGAAAAGTACAACTACGAGAGAACGGCGGCAACTTTTTAAGCGGTCTCTGAAAGGGCGGCGGACCGGGATTAGTCCTGTTGCGAATTCTAGTCCGGCGTCCCTGCCGGGACACAAAAAATCTTCTTCGACCTGTCCCGGTGGTTGCGCTTCGCTCCACCACCGGCTAATTTCGGTCGCCCCTCCGGGGCGCGAAATAGCTTCGTCGAGTTTGCCAGCCGTATCCTACGGGATGGCGGCGCTCATCCGCGACGCGAAGGTCAAGGATGGGCGAGAAAAAAAATCGAGATTGCATTTACATTTTCTTTGGTTTTCCAATATATTCGCGCCACAATCTAAAGAAAAGCAAGAATTGAAATAAAAATCGCTAGCCAGAAAAGTACAACAGGCTTGTCTGATGCTGGGTAGTTAGGTCAAAGGCCACGGAGTAACTATCTCATTTGTTCTGCCGTACGGACACGCGGCTGGCATGGGCCCCGTCACTGCGATCCGCCGGTTTCCGCTTACCCATCTTTCGAAGAAGGAGCCTGTTATGAAGAACACGCATTGCGCATTCCGCGCGAAATTTCTCGCCATCTGGCTTCTCTGCGGCACGGGGCTGGCGCTCGCGCAGGGTACAAACCTGGGGACCATTCGCGGAACCGTGACTGATCCGAATGGGTCGGTCATTGCCAACGCCAAGGTCCAGGTGACAGATCTAGAGACGAATCTCTCACGTGATTTCACAACGGACAAAGAGGGAAATTACGAAGCCGCGGGGCTAAAGTCCGGTAATTACCGCGTAAGCGTCTCCTCCACCGGCTTTAAGACTTCGGTCGCCGAAGTGGTGTTGAGGGGCGGCGACACTGCGCGCGCCGACATAAAAATCACCGTCGGCGCCGCGTCCGAGACGGTGACAATCACCGGCGCTGAAGGCCAGCTGATTGAGAAAGAGTCGCCAACGATCTCGAGCGCCCTCAATAATCAGCAACTGATCGAGATTCCGCGGGACAGCCGCGACATCTATGAGTTCCTTTACCTGAACCCGGACATCACACAGGGGGCGGGCGGCGACGGCAGCTTCAAGTTCATCGGTGGGCAAACCTACGGCGCGGCCTTCTCGCTCGACGGACAACGCTCCAACGGCGGTATTTTCGGCGAGCCCACCCAGAGCCAGCCTTCGTTGGAGACGATCGGTGAAGTGGTCGTCTTGTCGAAGAACTTCACGGCCGAGTATTCCGGCATCGCAAACATCCGCGTCGAGACCAAACGCGGAACGAAGGACGTGCAGGGCTCGCTCTTCTACAACAATAAGAACTCCGCGCTCGCGGCGTGGAACGTGCAGGACAAGAACGCCCAGACTGATTTCCTGCCAACCCCCGACACCCCCAAGTTCCTGACCCCGTCTTTCAACCTTAACGAAGCCGGGGGATCAGTAGGCGGCCCTGTACCCTTCTCCCGTAAGAAGACATTCTATTTGTTCTCCTACGAGCGTCGCTGGGATCTGGCGCCACTTCAGATCAGGGCTAGCAATATCCCCTCGACGCCGCTTTTATCCGCCGATTTTCGTGGAATCACCGATTCGCGTAAGCCCGCTGTCCCCGCGGCTGTCTTACCCTTGCTGACGCAGCAGGAGTTGGGCGCCAATACCATCCTCACGGAGGATGATTCCGGGGAGATGACGCGCCGCTTCGTCACTATTCCACAGCGTTTGCTGAACCCCATCGCGCTCAACGTGCTTGGCTATTACCCCCGGACTAACGCCGCCACGCCATTCAGCGCTACCAACGGGCGGTTGACCAACTACGTCCAGAACGTCCCGAGCCTTCTGACCCGCGATCTCTCGACGCTCCGGCTCGACCATGATTTTTCGGGCAAAGACAAGCTTTCCGCTGTATATAACTACCAGATTCGAAACGGTCGGCGGTCGCTCGTCCTGAGCCCGTTCTCGGACTTCGGTCTGGGCGCGCAACACCAGAATAATCACACACTCTCGCTCTCCTACACGCGCATCTTCTCGGACACGGTGGTCAATGAAGCGCGCGGCGGCTTCAATTACCAATTACTTTTCGTGAGGGCCAATCAGACGACGGGAGAATTCCTGTCGGGGATCGGGTTCAACCAGGACGAGATCGCGGCCTATGGCGCGGTCGTCGGCAATGTCCTCGACACCTTCGGACACGTGGCCTTCACAATTTCGCCCTTCGCCAACATTGCCAACGGTGGTCGAAACACGAACCGTAACCTGGATCAGAAGTTGTATACCTTTGGGGATACGCTGACGTGGATCACAGGCAATCATTCATTTAAGTTCGGCGCGGACTTCGTCTTGAACAAAGCGACCGACGGATTCTCGGCCAACCGCGGCAATCCCCGCGGCCTCGTCAACTATGGCTCGACTTTCGACGCCTATGCCCGGTTCCTCGTCGGACTTCCGCCGACTTCGGTCACCTATCTGGGCAGCACCCGGCGCGGGGATCTGAAAACCTCTAATTGGGAGAACGGATTCTTTGTCCAGGACGATTGGAAGCTTAACCGGAAGGTAACGCTGAATCTCGGCCTGCGCTACGACTTGATCACGCCGTTCATCGACGAGGACGACTTGATGATCAACTTCGACCCGACGACTTCCGTCAACCCCGGATTCCAAGGGCGCTTCATTATTCCCAGCAAGAAGACGATCCCGCTCCTTGACCCGAGGTTCATCGCCTATGGTGTGGTGACGGCTGATGAGGCGGGAGTCGGGCGCGGGCTGGTGAAGACTGACAAGAACAACCTCGCGCCGCGACTCGGCGTCGCATGGCGGCTCACCGACCGTGATGTGCTGCGCGGCGGCTACGGAATGTTCTACCCGACATCGGCGGCGCAGGGCATGCGCGACGCGCTGGCGACGAACGGATTCAACCAGGGAGTCACCAAGCGGAACACTTTGGGTTTGCCCGGGGGCATTAACCCGCGCGGGATTACGCCGTTCAGCGGCGGGACCGTTAGTGTAGGCGATCCGAACGACTTCGGGAGTCTGGCGGCGAACGCCATTCCGTTCGACTTGCAGAGCCCGCGCATCGAACAGTTCAACGCCACCTACGAGCGCGAACTCGGCCGGAACATCGGCGTCCGTGTCTCGTACGTGGGTACGCGCCAGCATGGCTTGATCGTCGGGCGCGACCTCAACATGCTTCCGCCCAACAACACTCCGTTCGGAATCCTCAATGAAGATGGGGATCGCTGCGACCCGATCGAATTGGGGGACTGCGCGCTTTCGCCTGCGGACGCCGCCCGCCGGCCTTTCCCGCGCCTCGGCAGTTTCCTTGCCAGCTATGGCAACGAAGGCAGCGGCCACTCGCACGCCTTCCAGGTCGAGCTTAACCGCAGATTCGCCAAAGGACTGATGCTCTCCGTCTCCTACACCATGCTCGACCAGAAATCGAGCGGCAACGACAGCGGGAATTCGACGCTGGGCGGTACGCTCTACAACCAGTTCACGGTCAACAACGACTTCTCGCGCGACTCGTTCATCTCGCGCCATCGCCTTATCGCATATGGAATGTATGAACTTCCGATCGGGATAAAAAGGGATTACGGCAAAAATATTGCCCCATGGTTTGACGCCGTTGTCGGAGGATGGGACTTGACCTGGAACATGTTCGCCAAGAGCGGCACAGGGTTTACTCCTTACTGGCAATGTGACAACTGCAGCGATGTAGTGGGACTGGGGAACATCGGCAGCGATTTCCTCGACGCGATCGGAGATTTCAATACCGGGGCCACGTACCGCCCGCTGGTCGTCGGCGATCCGTATGCGGGCCTATCGGGCAATCAATTCTTCAACGCCAAAGCCTTTGCGCTGCCGCCGACGGGAGCCGACCTGCTGAATAACCCGGCCGTCGCGCGGCGCAACTTCCTCACGGGGCCTGGCTCCTGGGGGGTCAATCTCGGCGTCCATAAGAACTTCGCCCTGACTGAAAAGTTCAGGCTGCAAGTGGGCGCCGATTTCAACAACGTCTTCAATCATCCCCTGTGGTCGCCTCTTGGCTCTGATATCGGCAAGCTCGGGGAATTTTTCGTCAGCTTGGACCCGAATGGAAATTCTGTCATTCTCCCGGAGAACGTAATCCCGAACAATGACTTCGGCCGTAATACTGTCAGTACCCCCCAGGAGGGCATTGATAGCCGCCGGTCTATCCGCATCAGGTTGCGGCTGACATTCTGAAGTAAGCGGAGAGTGGCGCGCGAGTCGCGGGACTTTGCGTCACTCTCCGGTCGAGCTAAACGGCGTTTCCGGATTCGGCTAATTTGTGCGGGCGGGCGCGGATTTTGAGTTCTACGACATCTCGGCGGATGCGACGCGCCGTTTTCTTCAGGCCAAGGCGAGGAAGCAGACGCTGGAAGGCAAATTCCCGATCATTCATTGAAGCGCCGACGCTCAGACAGATTTCCTTTTAGGACTTTTGCGGGACCGCGTTGTGGCTGTGGCTCGCTTACTTCTTGCAGCCCTCCTCGCCCGCGGCTTGCTGATACGGGCCGCCACCTTTTGCGCAATCAGGTCTGCTAAAGTATTTATGTCGGGCTGACCTGTGGCTGCGCCTTCAACGGCCGCTCGCAGCACACGATTGATTTGTGTTTGGTATGCGTCGGCGCTCGGCGCGGCCGCCTGTTTTTTGAAGTGCTCGACAATATCCTTATCGAGATAGATGTTGACGCGCACTTTCTTTGAACGCCGATCATATACAGTCTCCCTCGCCGGCTCTATTTCGCCGCGCTCGATCGCCGCCATTTGTTTAACCGATTCCAGTAACTCTTCGCCGAATTTGCTCATAACAATTCCTCTTTTCTCAGGCTGTCGATGACCGCCTTAATTTTCTTTTTGTCTTTCGCTGAAATTGAGCGACGCCTTATAAGAATACTTCTACTCTCAGATTGAAATACTCTGCCAATTTAACAGCCTGGGCTTTGGATAAGCCGCGCCGCCCCTTCAAGACATCAGATATGTAGCTACGACTGTTGTTGAAGATAGGCAGCAAATCACGCTGGCGCAACCCGCGCTCTTCCATTAATCCTTTGAGCAGGTCGGCCGTTGTGCCGCGATAGTCCGGATATTGCGCCCGCTCATACTCGGCGATAAGCGTAAACATCAGCGTCAAAATCTTATCTTCCTCAGGCGTTCTGCCCTCATCACCTTTTCGCATCAGGCCGGTAACGACTTTGCTCATTTCCCGATGCTGTTTCTTTGTCGTGATCTTTTCAGGCGCGTATTTCGTCAATAATTTGACGTATCGTGAGCGGCTGAAGACCGGCCTGTTATTTTTCGCACTCCTTCTTCCATTTTTCTCGGTTGTATTCTGCATGAGTCATCACCCTGTTGACTTCGACCACTTGCAACCTATGGCTGACATAGGCCGTCAGTCGGTATTTATTGCCGCCGATATTGAAAACCGTGCAGGCGCCGACAAGATCGGCGGACGGGAAATCGGCATGAAGATCGTTGAGATTTTTCCACGACGCGCTCTCAACAATTCGCACCCATGCAATAAGAGCCGAGCCCGATGAAGGGTATTTTTTCTTGAATCGTTCGATACCGTCGAGGCCCTTGATCTCCATCGCTTGATATGTACACGAAATCAGTACACAGGTCAAGCCGATGCCTCGGCGTCGCTCAAATTTGGCTGTTTGCGCCCTAGGCGCGGTGAGGGAAAGTGGGGGCCTCTCGTTTTCTTTTAGCCGCTTTTGTTTTCTTATCCGGAACAATGGCAGGAAGACGAACGCCGCGTGCGCAAGCCCTCCATATGAGGGAGGGCGTTCGGCCGCAGTGGATGGCGACGAAGCGCGCGCGCGCAAGCCGCGCAGCCGCCATCCACGGAGCCGATGCGCTCGGCATTCCACAGCGAACGCTCTCTTTCTATGAACGCGAGGCGGGCGACATTACGGCGGGGCTGGCTCCGCCGATGGCGCGGGCTTTGGGTGTTTCGGTGGATGAATTGTTGGGCGAGACGGACAAGAAGAGACGCGCAGGGGTCGGACCGACAGGCAGAATGCACCGCCTGTTTGAAGCGGCCTCCAAATTCCCGCGGTCGCAGCAGGAGAAGATCGCGGCGGTTCTAAAAGCCTTCGTCAATCGGAGCTCCGACCGCGAGAAGCGAAGGGGGCTCCGCCAAACCACATCGTGAAGCGTTTGGTTTTTTTTCGGCGCTCGCGTGGCGCGAGTCAGCGATTCGGAAAGGTCGGCTGATAACCGCGCATTATGACCGGCTTCATCAGAAGAACTGTACGGAAGTCATAATGCGCATCATCCGCTCGGCTTCCATTGATCCCCCCCTTGCGCATCGGCTCCGATCGCGGCTCGCGCACTCGCACGCTCCCTGCGCCGAACGCCCCTAATACGGGGCTTGCGCTGGAATGGGCGGCGAACGCTGGCAGCCTTAACATGTAGCCGCCTGATCTCATCCGAGCACTTGCGTGAGACCAGGCACTTACAGTTATCCCTTAATATCAACGCCTATATTATCAATTGTAATCTCACAAGATGGAAGCGCTTCCCTTAAAGAGTCAACGCCCTTTAGGGTGATATTCTTACAGTGGCTCAAGATAAGCTTTTTGAGAGTTGTTAGGTTCGCCAATTCTTTTAGGCCAAAATCAGTAATAACCAAGTTAGCTAACCTGAGCCTCTGAAGACTAAGTGCGTTACATGCTAGCAGAGTAAGCCCATTATCAGTGATGTGTGCAAACTCAGGAAGTTCTAGCTCTAGTAATTGCGGCAATTGAGATATGCAAGCAACCCCCTTATCAGTTATATCCTCACAACTCCAAAGAGATAGAGCTTCAATCGTGCTGCAATGACTCAAGGTAATAAGCGCAGTGTCATTAATGCGATAACACCAATTTAGATTCAGAGATTTCAATGAAGGAAGTTGAGTGAAATGTGCTACCCCTTCAGATGAGATCAAACTACAAAAACTAAGATCAATCTCCTCAAGAGTTGAGATTCTAGCCAAGTGCCTTAATCCGTTATCTGTGACTTTTTCGCAAGCTGCTAGTTTAAGGACCTTTAGTGAGGAAAGACTTGCCAGCTTCTCAAGCCCGTCATCTGTAATATCCTCACAGCCGCTGAGGTCTAAAAACTCTAAATTCGCAAAGCGGGTTAAGATAGCAAGATCATAATTCCCCAAATTCTTTCCAGCAATTGCTGTTATATCAGATGGAACAGCAATGAGTTGGTCAAAGCCGTTTACCGGGCGAATGATAAATTGTCCATTCATATTGATAAATTCCAGCCCTAGTCTAGACGTCATTTAAGACAGAACCTCTATTACCTAAAAGCGGTTCCTATTTTTACCACGCCGTTGACCACAGCACCTCGAACAGTTACATTAAGGCCACCGACGGTGACAACAATTTGGTAGACCCCTGTTATACCTTGTGAAGTTACTGCCTTAATGACAGCCGTTTCTAGCGCAGAATAGGCGGCTGCTTCGCTACCATAGCTAGCAACTAATGGACCAAGGTTATGTGCAGCCTTGCCAAAAATGTGAATCAATTTGTTAGCGGTTCCTATTGATACTGCTGCCCCTGTAGCGGCACCTGTAGCAGTGCCCGTACCAACGGACAAACCAAGCGTGGTGACAGTTGTCCCGAACCCGATACCGCCAACACCCAATGCCGCCCCGCCAGTGGCCACTATCGCACCACCCGCGTAAGGAGTTAAAGCATACCCTATGAGCCCTTGCATTCCTTGAGCACGAGCCCCTAATCCTTCTCTTCCGAAGATCAGGCCATTGGATAGATCTGATAAGTCATCAAACGACGTCCGCTGATAGGTAGCCTGTAATTCTCCATTAAAAAAGATGCTGCCCTGCGAGCGGAAATCGCTACCCCCTATGAACACCAAACCTTGCGATTCTATGCTGGCTCTATCGCGGTCAAAATCTCGATCGTCAACGAAGCCGCAAGATCCTCCTCCATTCGGACCACAAACCAAATACTTCCGTCCATCTGGATCACTATACAAAACAGGATTGTTACGAGTATAAGCATACCCATTCCAGCTCTGTGGGTCTTCTGGATCAGATCCCGCGTTTTCAGGATCAACACTCGTGAATCTTCCTTGGACAGGTGAGTGGTAGCGAGCGATGAAGTAATCCAGTCCTGTCTCAATGTCTCGTTCTTTTGACCCGAACTTCTGGCGCACCGCATCGCCGCTATAACCGTTGCTCCCGCTTCTGATTCCTGGCCCGGCAACCAGCTCTTCGCCGAACGGGGCGAAGTCGTGTCGCTTTATCCCCGCCAGGCTCCCCGTATAATCTACCACCATCCTCGTCGAGCCAAGATGGTCTTGCACCAGCCATTTTACTCCCGGCACAGGACCAGTTCCTGCCATCACCTCCACTTCCGCCAAAGACAGGTAGTTATCCCCAGCCAACTGCACCCTCACATACCTCCCGCTCCGCCCGACTCCTATCTGAGTCAGCAACCCTGCCTGACCCGCCGTGTAATAGTTCGACACCCCGGCCTGATTGATCGTCGTCGTCAAGTCAGTCGAACTGAACGGATTGTCCGAGACCAGCACGTAGAAGTTGCTCAATTCGTCACTGCAACAATCAGTCCGATTCCACAATCTCACCGTTCCGATCTGCTGCACACTCCCCAGGTCGACCTGCCACCAGGGTTGGTGCTCTAAATTTGTGTGGCTCACTGAATTGTCGCCCCAGTTGCCGCTCGTGTTCCCATCCACTCCCCGGCTCGATTCTCCTCCGAAAGCTGTACTCGACTGCGAGGTCGCCTTACCCCAAGCCAGATTACCACCTGACCAAGGATCGGCAGTCACAAACAACTGGCCGTTCTGGTATCCGTACTCATTCTGCGACGCGCTCGGCGCCCCGTTGACCGTGTCCCTTCGGTGAGCGGGCGTGGCGCCAGAAGAGATCCGCAGGAAGCGTGTGGCTCAAGTCAAGACTCGTCAATGCAAGGACACGGACTAACGCCGCCGTGCCGAAAGCACATGATATGACGCTAAAGAAAGCGTCATACGCTACCAAGCCACAAGCACAACACATGATGCTTAATCGGGCGAAGGAGGATGAACATCATGGACGAAGACGTAACCGTTTGGAAAGTGCTTGGACTTATTTACTGTGGAATATGGTTACTGGTATCGGGATGGTTCGCCGCCACGATTTTTGCTACTATTCCAAGATACGATAGGTTCGCAGAGCTGCGGGACATAACCGCAGCCGGATACGCCTTGCTCGGAGTAGGACCAGTCATCGGCTTTGCTATATGGCTGAAAAACCAAGACCATCCCTTACGGTGGACCCAGCTAATAGGTCTGGGAATATGTGCGATCATCCCTTTTATATGGGTAGCCTACAATGTTTAGCTAAGTATTTGTGTCCTTTTGGCAGAATGGCGTCGGCACAGGTTTTTACTAGTGCCGACGCCATTCTGCCAAAGGGACACCGTTGACCGCGTACTCCGCCAGTAATTCTCTCCCATTCCTGTAGATATACCCAGTCTCCAGCCCGCCGGTGATCCGCTTCACTCGCTTGCCGAAGGCAGAAGTTCGCCTCGCCTACGACATGGCGTCAATATTTTTGGTGGAGATGGAGGACAATGACACTGCGCCGGTTTCGGCGCCCTGGCATAAAGACGCCATGTACAGCAAAGCGGCCCCACCACTCATTTGAGCAAGATTTCTTTGAAGAAATCCACCGCCCTCTCGTCGCCGGTCTGCCCGAGCCAGAAGATCGCCTGTTTGCGGACGGCGGGGTTAGCGTGGGTCTTGGCGATTTTGATGAGCAGCGGGACGGACTCGTCTTTCGGCCGTTGACTAATGGCGAAGACGGCCTGCTTTTGCACTTCTGTGTCGCCGTCCGAGCTGTCAAGCGTGTCTTTCAGCGCGTTCAAGCTGCGTTCGCCCGCCTTCTGGCCGAGCCAGAAGATCGCTTTCTTGCGGGACTCCTGGTCGTTTTCTTTGCCGGCGACGTCGATCAGGAAGTTGACCCCGGCGTCCTTATCTTGATTGATCGATGCGGCGAAGATGATCTGTTCCTTGACGTCGCGATTAGTGACGGAATGGTAGAGGTTTTGCAGCGTCGAGATCGCGTCGCTGTCCTTGCTAATCCCAATGGCGAAGGCCGCCTGTTTTCGCACTTCCCTGCCCTCGCTCTCATTGCGCGCCAGGTCGGCCAGGAACTGAGTCTCGCCGCCGACCTGGCCGAGCCAGAAGACGGCGCTCGTCCGCACTTTTTCAACTGAGGATTGCCGGACGAAGTTCTTGAGAATCCCGGCGACGCGCGCGTCGTCGTGCAGGGCGATGGCCATAGTCGCGTGTTCACTGACCTTGGCCGCTATCTTGTCATTGCGGCCTTCGACCAGCCCGCGCAACAGGTTCAAGCTCTCTTCATTGCCAGCGCGCCCCAGCCAGTAAACGCGATAGCCGCTATATTCGCGAGCGCGGTCGAGGTTGTAGACCTCCACTCGCGTGACTGCCGTGTCGTTCGGTTCGCGCAGCAGGAACACGCCCAGATTGCGTGTCTCGCGCGTCGCATCGAACGAGATGTTGACGCCGTCCATCGAAGTCCTTTTGCCGTCCCAATCCATATCCACCGACACGCCGGGGCGCACGTCGAAGGCGTAGGCCGTCCAGTATAGGGCCTGGGCGGCGCGGCCGAGCCTGACCGCCGCGTCCATGCGGGCGCTAAGATTCGCCCCTTCGACCGCGACGAATCCCGGTCGTTGAATCGGCGCCGGGCCAGCAGCGGCCTCGAACGGCTGAAATTCAATGGGGACCGGGGCGGCGGCCACAGCCCAAGGCGCCTTGACCGAGCCAACATGGCTGGCCTGCGGGCAGGCCAGCGTTACCATCGCGATCAGGAAAAACGTTCTGACGATCATCTTAATGCCCTCCCTATTTGAGAATTTCTTCGATGAATTTCGCGGCCTCGGGGTCGCTGCTCTGCCCGAGCTGGAAGATCGCTTTCTTCCTCATTTCCACTGAAGCGTCGCCCTTTGCGATCTGCATCAGCTTCCGCAACGCGGCCTTCTGGTCGGATTGGCCGAGCGTGAAGATGAGTTGCGCCTTGACGCCGTCGTTTTTCTCGGAGTCGTACAACTGCGCCAGGAAATCAACCGCCTGGCTTCCGCCCTGCTGCCCGAGCCAGAAGATGGCTTGCTTCCGAACTTCGTTATTGTCGGACGTGCGGGCGACGTCGAGAAGCTTCGCCTGCGCGCGCGCGCTACCGGTCTGCGTCAGCGCGAAGAGAACCTGTTTGCGGATTTCCGTGTTGGAGTCCGCGTCGTAGATTTTGATCAACTCCTCCACGCTCTCCTCGCCACTGTGCTGGCTCAGGCAGAAGATCGCCTGCTTGCGCACCTCGACGTCGCCGCCGGAGCGCGCGATCTCGCTCAATTTGGCGCGGGCGCGCTGGCTGTGGTGTTGCGAGAGCGAGAAGAGGATGTGCTTCTTGAGATCGAGATCCTGCTCGGCCTCATAGATCTTCGTCAGGTCGTCCACCGCCGCCTCCTGGTCGCGCTGGCCGATCCAGAAGATCGCTTCGCGCCGAAGTTCCTTTGAGGAGGAGCCGCGGGCGAGTTCGACCAACAGTTCGTAAGCGCGAGGACTGGAGTGCTGAGAGAGAGCGAAGAGCGCGGCCTTGGCGGCCTCCGTGTCAGTCGACTGCATGGTGACCTCTTTGAGCAGATCGAAGGCGCTCTCGTCGCCGCTCTGTCCGAGCCAGAAGATCGCCTTTTTACGCAATTTCGTATCGGTTTGATCGCGCGCCACTTTCATCAGCATCGGTGTAGTCGCCGGCCCGATGTTCTGCCCGAGCAGATCGATCGCGTTCTCTTTCAACCTCCGGTCCACATTGGAGCCGGGCTTGAGGATGTCGGCGACGTAAGCGGCGGCGCGTTCCGGGTTGGATTGAAACAGGCTTTGCAGCGCGATCGCCTTGATCTCCATGTCGTTCTTGTCGAGTTCTCTCTCGACCACCTGCCGGTTCCCGGTCTGGCCCGCGATCTCGACGCGCATCGCGCGCGCATCGTCGAGCCAGTGCGAGCGCGGGTGCTCGCGGATCAGTCGCTCCAACTCCCTGTCCGCCTCGGCGAACTTTCCCTGCTTCTTCAGCGCGAAGGCCGTCCAGTAGAGCGCGGCGTCGACGTCCTTGTGTTTCGGGTAATCGGCGACGAAAGAAATGAACGTGGCCGCGGCGCCGGTCCAATTCTCGTCCTCGATCTGGTCGCGGCCTTGCCGGAAGGCTTTCATCGCCTCGTCCTTCGCGTTCGAGCTTTGGACGAAGCGGTTGAGTTTTTCCAGTTCCTGGTATGAGGCGCCGGCAACGGTATTTCGGGCGCTGCGCCCGAGCAAGCCGCCCTCGACCAGGGCCGAAAATAAAACCAGGCCGCCCAAAAGAAGCAGCCTGCGAAGCTGCTGATGATTGCGAATGTCGTATCGCATGTGATTTCCTTCCTCTCCCTCTGACCGTTTTATGGATTTTGATACGTGGGCGCCGAAGGCCGCGCCGAAGAGATCTGAAGCGAAGCGATCAGTTCTTTCCGCTGCAAGCGTTCCCTGATGTCGCCGAGTTCGCCCGACGACGGCTTATCCGGCAAGTTGGCGATGTCGATCAGGAATGGCTCCAGGCTGCTGAGCGCCTCTTCCGCCGGCAGGTTGCCCTTCATCTCCGCGTCGCGCCGCAACAGGATATTCTTGTAGAGCAGCCGCCGAGACAATTGTCGCTCGTAAGCCAGGTCGGTCGTCGCCAAACTTTTCGCGGCGCTCGCGCTGCGGAACGAGCGCAGCATCAATTGCGCCTTCTCGAAATGCCTGATCGTTTCCGGCGTGAAGAGCGAGGCGGCGATCAACGGTTGATCAGGTCCTCTCGAAACAACAACGTCTTCGACTATATTCCCGCCCCGCTCTTCGCGCCGAACTGACGGCGCCTTGCCATTCGATTTCGCGGCTGTCATGTTGACTGCCATATGGAGTGTTGGATGAACCGGCGTTCGCCTCTTGGAAATCTCGCCCGGCTTTGGCGTTTTTGCAATGACTTGGACATTCGGTTCGACCGTTGGCTGTGGCGTCGGAACCTTCGTAGCGTAAGCAGCGCCGCCGGCTGAAGGCCCCACGGCATGACGTCGTTGCCACGCCCACCAACCGATCGCCAGCAAGACCAGCGCCAGCCCAACCGCCACCGGCAGTGGCGGCCCCGCTAACAGCCTGAAGCCGCCGATCCAATCCGCCAGCCACTGTGTCCACCTCGGGAGCGTCCATCTCGGGCGTTCATGCCGCAACCGCTCGCGCAATCTGGTCTCATAGCCCGGCCAATAACTTTCCTCCGGCATAGCGGTTTCGGTCGCTTGATCAAACAGGCGCAGCGCTTCCGTCATGGACCGGTATTGCGCCAGGCAATCGGGGCAGCCATCAAGCCCCTGGAGCGCGCGCCGCCTGGCTTCAGGTCCCAATTCGTCAAAGACCAGATCAACCAACAGCTCACTTGTCTTTACACAGTCATGCATAACCACTCACTCGCATCGCGCGCTTCAGCGCCGCTCACGCGCCGCGTAGGAAACGTCCTCCGCCGCGCTGAATTTCACGCCAAGGTACTCACGCAGCCGATTGATCGCGCGGAACAACGCTTTTTTGACCGTTCCCGTCGAGACCGCGCAGGCCCGGGCGATTTCATCGTAGGTCATCCCCTCGCGGTGTTTGAGCAAAAAGATCAGCCGCTGCTGCGCCGTCAGTTCGCTCAACCCCTCCATCACCTTCTCGACCATCATCTGTTGTTGCAATCGCTCTTCGGGCGCCTGCCGCGGCTCCGCGGGAGTCAGCCCCAATTCATCCAAAGAGACCAACTCGCCCAGTCTGAACGCTTTCTTTCCACTGCTATACATCGCATTCATCTCACGTTGATGGTTGAGAAAGGTGTTGACCGTGATCCGGCGCAGCCAGGTATAGAAGCCCGCCTCGCCGCGGAAGCCGCCGATGGCCCGGTAAGCCTTCAGCCAAACCTCCTGTGACAAGTCCTCCGCCTCGTGCGGGTCGCGGGTGTAGTGCAGCGCTAACGCATAAATGCGCCGCTGGTAAGCGCGAGCCAGCAAGCAGAAGGCCTCTTGATCGCCTTCCTGCGCGCGCTCGATCAACTTATCTTCCTGGATCACCGATTCTCATCCTTTTTTTGATGTCGTCCACATAGACCGGAGGGCGCGCTGTTTGGTTGGCGCGAGAGCGAAAAATTTTTCACCTTATACGAGCGGCGTTTTAATGAGAGGAGCGCCGGGTTCGGCGCCGCAGTCGCTTATTAATTACCTTTCCCCTCAAAAACATTCAGCCATGAAAATATCTGGCGCACGGCTTCAGGGAATTGTACACCGAGCAGCGCGATCACCGGGGCCACGCCGTGGACCAGGACGCGGAACACGAGATCGCGCGTGATGTTCAGTTTGCCGGGCGCCGTCCCGGCGAGCAGGCTCAGCGTCTTGTCACGGTTCGCGCTCACGAAGATAAACAGCGTCACGACAACCGAGGTCAGGATCGCCACCCAACTGAACAGCAGCAACGGCTCGCGCGGCTGGAACGGATAAGAAATGGCCGCGAGCAGCATCAGCAACAGCCCGATTGTGACCAGCCCGACCAGATTCTGCAGGTGCGCGAAGACGTGCTGCAGGAAGGCTACTATGTGCGAGATCAGGAAAAACTTCCCTTCATCCCGCCACGCGGCTTCCGGTCCCGCGCCGCCAGCCGCCCGCCACGAATCTTCGAGCAGGCCGCTGACTCGCTCGGTCAGCTCCGCCAGCGCCTCCTGCGAATAACGGCGCTTCCGCAGGGCCTCCCGCCAGTCGCCTTTCGCGTCGGCCCCGAGCGCGAGCGACAATTCGCTTTCGGCCTCTTCGACCAACTGTCCGATCCGCTTTCGCTCCTCGGCCTGCCCCGGCCCGAGCTTCAACGCGTTATAAAACGACCGGGCCTGCCGCACGGAAAGCGACAAAGCGGTGTAGGTCGGCGTGGGCGTCATCAGATCGATCTGCGGCAGTGACGCGAAGCGCTTCTCCTCGGAATGCCTGGCGGCGTATTGCGAAATCAGCGGGTGCCACGACAAACGCTTCAACAATCTCTTGGTCGCCAACCACAACCAGAAGAACCGCAGCAGCGCCCAGACCAGCATCAGCGGGACGACATAAAACGCCAGCTCGAAATACCAATCGAATCGCCGGCCGTCGACCGACGGGATGAAATGCTTCTGAAAGAAATGCCAATAAACGATGGAGATCAGCGCCGTAATGAGCGCCGCTCCCGGCGCCCTGAAGATGGGGCAGACGATCATCTCCTTGACGTTGTCTTCCAGAGCCTTCAACCCCTCGAATGATTTCGCCCGTTCGTGATCGAAGCGCAGGAATTGCGGCGCCTCATCCGGCCGCTGCCGGGGGTTGCGCAGACATGGCATGCGCTCGGCCAGATTAAACCGACGCAACGCGGCGAAGAATGATAGAAACGCCGCCAGCCCGACGAGCAGCGCCGGCAGCAATACGGAAACGCCACTGGTCAATTCGGTCGCGCGCAGGAAGAAGAAGACCTTTTCCGGCGTCTTGAACCGGAAAAAAACTTCGAACAGCCCCCAACCGACGAACGTGATCATCATCGCGCCTACAACCAGCGCCAGCAAAACCCAGATGCGCCTGTGAAAATGGCGCCACCCGCTGACCATCCACATGCCGATGCTCACTATCAGCCAGATGAAGGCGCCCAGCGTGAAAACAAGAATCGTACATGCCAGGACTCCTATCGCCAGATGCCGACCCCACTCAACCTGGAGCGCGTCTCCATTCCTCGTGTTCCACAGTATCCACGCGGGCAACATGGTCACACCCGAAATGAAGAGCGAGGCGGTAAGCAGGCTGACGCAACAACCCAACAGGTTGATGCGTCGATCCATGCGATAACAATAAAACTCCTCATCGCCAAAAACCTGCCCCAACAATCCGCGTCTGATCCAGACAAGTGGGCGCGGTAAAGACCCCTCATTCCCTGGTTCGATCCGGCGCGCGAGTTTGAGAATCGGCTCGATGATCGCTCTGCTCAATTTTGACCGCCGCCCACTCAATTGATCAGGGTCGCCCTGATCAATCCGGCCGCGCCCCCAGAAAAGAACTAACTGCGCCAGCAGGATCAACGACAACAGCAGGCAGATGACGCCAATCAGTAATAGAAAGCCCGCGCCTGTCGGCGACCTGTAATTGTCGCTCAGCCCGAGCCGCGGCGCCGAGGCAGAGGATCTGGTAGTGATGGACAAAGCGCAGCCTTTTTCTCCGGGCTTAATATCGAAGATTTTGACCGGCCAGATGCCGTTGCGCCCGACGACGCCCAACCACAACGCCGGACAACGCTTGTCGCCGACGTTGTATTTTTCGAACGGGACGCCGTATTCCAGCATCCAGTCTGTTTTGTCCAACAGCGCGAGGGTCGCGTTGTAAATGCCCTGTTCCGTCGGGGTGGGAAATTGTGACCGCCACCGGTCGCCTCCGTATGGATAGGTCCACAACTGATTCAATGCGAAAAGCGGATAAGAGGTGATGACCAGCGTTCCCTGAAAGTCAAGATTGGATTCGGAGTGCAGGTAGAGCAGATCAGAGCTGGTCGTAAAGATCGTCACGTTCGGACAATGTTTGCGAATTTCGTGTACGAGAAAGATGAGGTCCTGCGGATCGGCCGCCGACACCCTTACGTAACGAATCCGCTCGCGGTGGATTGAGGTGAGAATTTCGCGGAGCGCCAGCTCCATCGTGACCGTCTCGAGCGGCGAAAAGAGTGGGGCGGTGTCCTTCGATCCGGCGCTGCCGGTTTCGCTCATCGGCAGCGGCAGGTTGGGGTCTTTGACCGCCGGCGCATTGTTCGCGTCATTGCGCGAGGAACTCTTCGCCGCCTCGACGCGAAGCTGCGAAATGTGGACAGGGTAAGTCAGAGAAAGAACCAGCGGCTGCTTTTTGCTAACGTTCAGCTCCCATATATTCCAACGTATAATCTGGCCGCGCCCCGTGCCGGCTTCGGATAAAACAGCGATGTAAGCGCGGGCCGGACCTCGCTCATCGGGCGGCCTGATCTGCGAATCGAGATTACTCAGATATGTATAAAACTGGTTGATGACCTGTTCCGTGTCAATAACCGTAGTGTGAAAGCTGGCGTCAACCGGCGCCAGGTCTTTCAGAAAATCGTCTTTGTTAATAAACCCCGTGCTTCCCGTAATGATGTTGAATTTGGGCGGCGTCTTTTGTCCCTCTATCCACCCCTTGAGCAGTATCGCGAGCGAATTAGCCGAGCTTGGAAAGTATGGGCCGAGGATAAGCAGCGTTTTTTTTTGCGCAGGCGCTTCAGTCGTTGATCCCACCCGACGGGGAAGCTCTTCAATCTGCCGTAGCGCGTTTTGAAATGCGACTCGATGAATTCCGCCGGTCGGCGTCTCTCCGACCAGAAACAGCAACAACAATCTCTTCGATCTCGGATCGCGAAAGAGGATCACGCCCGGGTCGCGCAAATGGCGCGTCGCCATCTGCGCCGTCCTCGGGTCCGCAGACGAAATAGGCGGCGGGGCGGTCTTGCTTCTGTCCCAGGGCAGCCAGAAACGGTCGAAAGTGTAATCAGCCGATTCAAGCGCTCGGCGGATCGCATCCAGAGCGCGATCGAACTGGTGATCCAGGCGCGTCTCTCTCGGGTCGGGAACCGTTGCGATCAGGTACTCGATCTCGTCGTAGCCGGATGGAGGCGGGCGCTTACTCGCCTTCGAGTTTAAAACCGATTTTATCCGGCAATAATCGCCCCTCCGGTTTTCGGCCTCCGATTTCTGTTGAGGATTCAATCCAGCGTTCTGATCCTGATCCGGTTCCAGCCCGAAGAAATCGCACAACAACCTGGCCGCTTCTCCCGGAACCCGGCCCGCCCCCGGCGTCGGCGTCGGCGTCGCGGCAGGGACCATCTGTATGAACGCCGGCGATTGCGGCTGCGTCGATGATTGCTGGTCCGGCGATGGCGCGGCAGTAGAGAGCGGAAGATAAATCGCAAAGGCCGCCAGCAGTGGAATCAACCAGTCGTTCGAGTTGGAATTCTTCATATGGGAAAGAAATTAAATAACTTCCCGGCCCCTCCGTTCATGCCTTCGCGCTTTTGACGCGATCTTCGCGCCTCTCTCTTGACGACGGAGAATGGCAACCCCCAAGCCAGAGCTTCAGGGCCGGAAAGTTATTTTATTTTTGCTCCCGGAAGAATTCCGTCTATTACCACAACATAACAGCCGTTTCCTCATGCCGCTCCGCGTAGTACAGCCGAACGCGGAGAATGTATTTCCGGTCTTTGAAGAGTTTGATCTTCATGTAAGCGTTGCGATTCTCGCCGCTGTCATCATCGCCGTTCAGATACTTAGGCTGTCCGTTGTCATCTTCGAACAAAACTATCACGGCGTCAGAATCTCCGAAGGTGCGGATCTCGTAGCTGCGAGTCGCGGTGGGTTGAATTCGAAAATTCTTTTGTTGGCCCGCCGTGATCGTCAACGGCGCAGACTCTAACGGTTTCAACTCGGCGAACTCCGCGTCATTCAAAGGCGGGTAAAAGGCGCGAACCCAGGTGATGTCCCGCTGCGATAAGGCGCCGGCCGGTTGAAGCCCATGCCGGTATTGGGCGGGCTCGTTGATGAGCCCCGACTCGAACGGATAATGCATGATGGAATTCGGGTCCCAACTCGAACCTTGAACCGTGTCAGGGTTTATTTTTCGGATGATGTTCCAATATGTGGTCTGGCGTGACCAGCTATTGGGCGGCTTGGCGAGCGCGGCATAGACCGCTTCTTCGTTCCAGACGATACCGGCGTTCGGATTTTGGTGCTCATGGGGAAAGCCTACGCAGTGGCCGATCTCATGGATCGCGGTGTCGACTTCCGAGGAACGCCGAGTCAAAGACCAGCCGAAGTTCATCGTCCGGTCGTTCGGGCCGTAATCGAGAATTTCACGACCGACATATGACCAGGCGCCGTCTCCTCGCATGAACCCGATTCGAATCTCCGCCTCTTCACGAGACGAGACCTCTTCAAAGTTGAGGCCGATTCCCACGTCCTTCCACTTCTTGAACGCGGCGCGAACGACTTCCTTCTCCTCGTCAGTGGTCGTCCATGGGATAAATTGGCTCGTTCCGTCCGCCAAGAAGACTCTTTCGCCATCGGTAGGCTTATCGAAGAAGTAGTAGTGCAAGACCGTGCCGTTCACCCATTTCTTGTCAGAGACGAGGATTAGCCTGACTCGATTCGGATTGACGTCCGGGCTGAATGATCTGGCCGGGGCTTCGCGCAGGCTGCAATACGAAAATCGCCCATTAGAGTGCGCTTTAGGTTGTCTTTTGGCTCGCGCCGGAGTTGTCGTTTTTGCGTTAGTGGATTTCTTTATCATAAGGTCCTCGCAATTGGAAATTGATAGCGGAGCGGCGGCGCGCCAATTGGCAAACTTCGCGTCGACCGCCGATTCCGTCTTCGTATAAGCAGGCGGGTCATTTAGGGCGCCGTCATCTTGATGACCGCTTGATGCGTTCCAGTATGGCGCGCATCGTGTCATGGTCGTTATCAAACGCGCCGTGCGATGTGGCGCGACAGCGCATGGACTGCGCGGCGTCGGGGGCGGTCGGCGCGCTGATGAAGTCCCAAATCTTCACCTTGCTTGACGGCGGTTTTGCGGGATTGACTATGCGGGCGAACTTCTCCATCCCCAGAATCGGCGTCCTTGGCTTGCGCTCGCAGGCGTTCGAGACCAGGTACAGAATTGAGCGGTTGTAGAGACTGGCGCAGTTGTCATCCTGCTCGACCTTGTCACTCAGGTGGAATTGCGTATATGCCGGAACTTTGCCGGCCTCGTAAGCGGGCAACATCTTCTGCCTGAACAGATCAACCCGGCAGGCTGGGGCCATCAGGTAGACCCCCTGCACAGTCAACTTGGCCTGTAACAACTCGGGCAACAGATGAGCGTGGAAGATCGCGCCGGCGCTGTGGCCGATCAGGTGAAAGCGCATGCGCCTGGTCAAGGCCGGCGGCAGCGCGTCCAATTCTTTGGCCAACAGCCGCATCCCGCCATTCGGGTTGATGGCCGCCTGCAAGGCGTTCTCTTTGATCTCTTCCCAAATGGCCGTGCTTGCCGGGGCGACCAGGCCTTCCAGACGATCATCCACAAAATCGAGTAAACGATCCTTAAAGCCGCCCACCTCCGCTTGAGTAAAGCCCAGCGCCTCAATGAAAATGTTGTCGATGGTCTGCAGCAGACCCGTCTCCCACATAAAAAAGACCGGGAAGATTTTGTTGGCGTAGAGCGCCGGAATCCATTGCGCCGCCGTCTTCGCCGCGCCGTCTTCGGAGACCAGGCCGCCATGCGCGTACAGGGCTATTTCAATCGGGTCATCTTCTTTCAGTTCCCAATCATCGAGAGCGTTCGGCAGGTAATGCAGCGCCAGCTCACGCAGGTCATCCTTGCTGGTTCGAAAACCGCCATGATCCGAGAGCTTTCCGTTGTTCTCTAAATTGACAACATAAGGGTTGATCTGCTGCGCGCGCACCGCGGCGTTCGAAGAGAGCATGGATTGCGCAAAGACCAGCGAGTCGGAAGACCTGGCGGCGCGGCGCGCATCGACTGCGCGCTCGATTCGCAATCCCTGACCCAGGCTGTCCATGTGCGAGGTGACGTAGACGCCCAATTGGCCGATCCAGGCGTCCATGCCGTTCTCAAGCCAGTCGGCATAAGCCAGATGCGCGAATCCTTTGCGCCCCCATTCCCCGCCCCACGAGTTCTGAATCCAGAAACCGCTAGGGTCGTAGCCGACCAGCAAGAATGCGTGGCCGCCCAGATTGGCCTCGCCACGATGGTTCAGAATCCGCCCGTCCGGTTGCGGCGACTCCCAACCTTCATGGATTTGCGCCGTCGCATAAACGGCGCCGGTTTCGCTGAGCGCCGCGTGCAGGTCGGCGATCGAGAGATGATCCACGCGATAGTAAGCGCCGAGCGGAGTGCGAAAGCCGTCGCCGACCCAGTTCTCGCCGGGTTCAGTCCGCGTCTTCACCACCCGCTTCCGCTTTGGCTCTCGCTTAGCCGGGGCCAACATCGGCATGTCCATCTCGGGCCAGAGGTCGAGCCGGCAAACGCCGTGTTTGTGCCAGGATTTCATCGCGCCGCGCGCCGTCGAGCCGTCCTCCGGGTCGCTGCCTCGCAATTCGTCGTAACGGCGGGCGAAGTAATAGAGCATAAACGGCGATACCGCGCAGGGTTGCTCGCCCTGCTGTTGGCGCCCCTCCCAACATTTGAAGGCGAGAGATTCGACCATCGCCGCCAGCGCGAACCCGGTGCAGGCCGAAGTCTTACCCTGATCCTTCACGCGGGCGCGCCAGGCCGGGTGGTCGAAAGGACGCGCGTTGAACTCCGGTTCCAGCGCGCGCAGGATGGGGTTGTATAGCCGGTCGCGCAGGTCAGGCGGGTCCGGGCGCATATTCAGGATTCTTGGTTTGTTTGCCATAGCTTGGTTGCCTCGTTGGAAAGTAAGCCGCTATCGGCAAGCGGATGGAGCCTCGGCGGCGATGCGCCGATTCATGCCCATTCGTCACGATTGGTTACGGCTTCCTGGCCGGACTTCGTTCACTTTACGTCTTGCAAAGAGACATTTTCAGAACTCGATCCCACGCCATGCAACCATTGCGCCTTTCGCAACTTCTTCTCGGCCCGGCTGAGAATATGCGCCAGGCGTTTTCGATCGGCGCCGCTGTTGCCGACAATTGACATTCCCAGGGCTGTCAATTGTCCGCGAGTTTTCGGCGGATGGCTGTATACCGGCGGCGGGATGATAAGGATGGATGACGCTCTTCGCTTACTTCGCGTCAGCGGCGGCGCCAAAATCCAAATCGTCGGCGATGGCGCGACGCGCGACGCAATTCCAGGACTCGCCAGCCACGAATAGCCGAAGACGACGAAATTATATATCCGGACGAGAGACGCCATCTCGGTTGATGAGATTGAGCGCATCGTGTTGACCTCTTTAGCATTGGGCTGCGCCCACGCGCGAGAGAATGCCGAGGCAGGGGGCCTCCCGTCGAGTTATCAGCGAAAGGCTCAAAAATAATTCCGCTTGACAGCGCTACGTTCGTAGCAATATGCTACGTTTATAGCAATACGCTACGCACGTAGCAGTCAGTTTAAGCAACAGAAATGGAGGACAATTATGGCTTCAACACCACTTGAGAAGTTACCCCGTCGCGAGCGCGAGATTATGGACGCAATCTTCGCGCTGGGAGACAGCGCGTCAGTCGAGGACGTGCGCGCCCGTCTCTCCGACCCGCCAAGCTACTCGGCCGTCCGGGCGATGCTCGCCAAGCTCGAGGCGAAGGGTTTTATCAAGCATCGCGAGGAAGGGTTGCGCTATGTCTACTATCCGACGAAATCGCGGGCCGTCGCCCAACGCAACGCCATAAACAAGCTGGTGCATACCTTTTTCGGTGGTTCACCGCGCCACACCGTAACGGCATTGCTAAAACATGAAACCTGGACCGAAGAGGATCTCGACGCGTTGCGAGCCGAGATCGAACAGGTCCGCAAAGGCAGGAGGCAAGCATGACATCAACGATTAGCGAGGCTGCCCTGGCATTGGGCCACCTGGTCGAACTGTCAATCATTGGCAAAGCGACCATCATACTGGTGATCGGTTTGACCATCGTAATGCTGTTCAGGCGCGCGCGGGCATCCGTGCGACATCTGCTGCTCGCCGCGACGCTGGCCGCGGTGTTAGCTCTGCCGTTGATCGTATGGGCCGCCCCGGAGGTGACCATCGGCTTCCCGACTTCTCAATCCAGTGAAGCCACTGACTTAGGACCAGCCGCCCCGTCAGTCGCTCTGACCACTCCCACAGGCGCCGGCCTTCCGAGTCGAGCAACCGAGAGCGCCCCCTGGTCATTCCCTTCATGGATGACAATATTCCGCACAGTGTGGCTCGCTGGAGCATTCTGGTTGCTCGCGCTGCTCGCTGTTGATCTGCGACGACTCTACCGAACACGTCGGGAAGGTCTGCTCTGGATGGAGTCGCGTGAGCTAATGCAGAGGTTGGCTGGCGAATGTGGCGTTCGTCACAAGGTCGAGGTCTTGCTGCACGAGAGCATTCCAGGGCCTCTAACCTGCGGCATCTGGCGACCCGCGATCCTGCTGCCCGATGAAGCAAGCGAATGGAATGATGCTGACCTCCGTCGCGCGATTGTTCACGAACTGGAGCATGTGCGACGCGGTGACTGGGCCATTCAATTGGCAGCTCGGGCGACCTGCATCTTTTATTGGCTCCATCCCCTGGTTTGGCTGGCCTTTCGGCGCCTGAGTCTGGAAGCCGAGCGCGCGGCTGATGACGCCGTGGTCGAGAGCGCGGAGCATACCGAGTATGCCGAGCAGTTGGTGTCGCTTGCCGGGCGACTAGCGAAAGCACAAGCACAGTCGGCGCTCGGCATGGCGAATCGCAGCGACCTGTCGGCGCGAGTCTCGGCGCTGCTCGATGGCAGTCAGCGTCGTGGGCGCGCGGGGTGGCGCCCGACCGCGATTGCGTTGAGCGTCGCGAGTCTTGTAGTGCTTGCGATCGCGCCGGTGCGCGCTGTGACGCAATCGAGGAAACAAACGGTCGCTGCAGCCCAAGCGCCCAACTCACAACAAACCGCCGCATCAGCCCAGACACCCGGCTCACAAAGCGCCAAACCAGGAGAACGCGTTGCGTCGGGGCTCGACCGAGCGCTGATCAGAGCAGCCGCTGCCGGCGACCTCGCGGGGATCGAGGAATTGCTTCGGGCAGGCGCGAATGTGAATTGCATAGTTTCCCCTAGCGAGATTGGCAGTCCCTTGATCGGCGCGGCGCGCGGAGGCCGGCTCGATGCGGTTCGACTGTTATTGGACTGGGGCGCTAATCCAAACCTGGAGGCCGACGCGACTCCTCTGATCAATGCCGCTGAGGGAGGACACGTGGACGTTGTCTCGTTGCTGTTGGACCGGGGCGCAAACATCGACCACATCGACCCTGAGTGCCAGAACGCTTTGATTCGGGCAAGCGAAAAGGGACGCCTGGAGGTTGTTAAGCTGCTTGTCGCCCGCGGCGCCGACGTCAATGCCCAAGCTTGGTATCCCAGAACGAGAACGATTGTAGTAAAAAATGCCAAGGGGGAAACCATGATATACACACTCGACATAGAAAGAGTGAAAAAAGACAAGATAAGAGAGATAGTTAAAGAAATAGTGAAAAAAGACGGGACGAGAGAGATAGTTGATGACGTGACCAAGAAAGGCGAGTGGAGGACACCACTCAGTATGGCTAAGAGGGGCGGGCATGAAGACGTTGTCGACTTTCTGCTCGCGTCAGGAGCCCGGGAATAGCAAGACCTCTCTGCGGTTCGACAAGCATTCGATCCTGCGATGAGACGGCGCCTTGTGACGAGTTCTCACGCGTATCTCGGATCAATCCGGTCTATACAACGGGTTGAGCCGAAGTATTCAATGACGGGTAAGGCGCAGGCCTTTGAGCCAGCCTCACCAAAGGCGACTCAGAACCGGAAAGTCTATCAGTCTTGACCACAAACTGCCCGGTACTTGCAACAGTTCCATTCCCCGATCGCCACAGCCATGATCGTTCGATCTAATGCAGGTGATTCGCAATCGCGATCCGCAGATGCTTCATCATTCGCGTTGCCTGGGCTATCTCAGCGGACAACGCGCCGCCGATCGTGGGCAGGTCATCATCCCGGACAACTCCGAACCCGTATCTGGCAAGCAGCGTCCGCATCGTATCGGCTGTGAATGCCGAGCGCAGTGGCTCACCGAGCCGGCGCACGATCGGGCCGATGAGCCTCAGCATAAGCGCCGGGCTGTGGTACGCGACGATCAAGCGACTTCCGGCCGCCGATCTACGCTCGATGACGGTGAGTGTCGCTTCGACATCAGCCTGCGTGAGGTACATGACCACTCCCTCCCAGAGCCACGTCGTCGCCAATGCCGGATCGTGACCGGCGGCCGCGAGCGCGTCGTCGAGATTGTCGCGTGTGAAGTCTACAGGCGCGAATCGGATATCGCGGGCGGCCGATGTCAGCGCGGCGACGCGCTCCCGCTTGTCGCGCTGCGAGTCCGGATGGTCGACTTCGAAGACGGTGGTCTCGCCCAGTTCGGGCATGCGCCACGCGCGGCCATCCAGGCCCGCGCCGAGGATGACAAGCTGCGGCGAGGCGGCGCCGCGCACGGCATCGTCGATCGCGACGGTGCGCGCGACCATGACATTTGACTGTTTCTCGAGGTAAGTATGCTCCAGGCGCCCGCGTACGCCCTTTGGCGCCTCGCCGGCGCGAAAGCGTTCGACGCGCGCCCGCGCGTCATCGGGCAACAGCGCGAGCGCCGTTGGGTCGGAGAACCTCGATTCGGTGGTCATCCCATGCGCCATGGCGCGCCCCATGCAAACAAGCACTGCGGTCTGGCTCCCATGTCCCGGTTTCATCGAGATCGATGATATCCCTCACTTCAGTTTGGTCAAAAGGGAGGCGCCTGTTTGAGAAAACCCTCTGCCTGGTTACATATTTGTCCTTAGCCGTTCCATAAAATGATGACGCGATCCGCCGCTCCACGCGCTGCAGTTCATGCGCTAACAACTCACTGCCGCTCAATTCAGTCAGTGTTTGGTTATAGGCTTCCGCTTCCGTTGCGCCGCTTGAGAGTAATTCCGCGTAGCAGTCAGGCATTATCAGTCCTCGTTACGCGATTGAATGGGGCAATTCGGCGCCGCCCTTCTTCAACTCGCGGTCGAATTTCTGAGTATTGATAATTGACATAACAATATATTACGTAACAAGCTATGTTGTGTCAAAACAACCGCTCCGGCGCCGCGACAAAGAGGGATGAAATGTTGATTGGCCGCTCCGCCCGCTCGCGCCGCCGCGTCCTCGTCCACAACCTGCCGGTTTGGAAAACGGCGGCAAGATCAAAGAGAAGTTGAACGCGCTCGCCACTGAGGCGCCGGAGATCAGTCGGATGCGGCTCGAGTTTGAGAGACGAGAAGCAAATTCCGACATTCCGACCTCCAATCTACCTGACAATCGTCGGGAAAACACTACGCCGATACGTCGGCCGCGAACCTGTTTTCTTGAATTTAGCCGGGCACGATTGTTGCGAGACTCGGCCGCGAACCCTGTTACGACTTCAGACAAACAATTCAGACAAAAGACGGAGGTGAATATGAAAACCAAACTGGCGGCAATCTGTCTTTCCTTGATTGTGTCAGCGCAAGCCCAAATCGCATTGGCGCAGAGCGCTCAACTCTCTTCGGATCAGGCCTGGGATCTCGTCAAACAGACAACGCTCGGAGAAAAGCTGGTGGTGAAATTGAAAGACGGCAGAACTGTGAAAGGCGAGAAGGTTCTCGTTTCCGACACCGGGCTATCACTTTCGATCAAAAATCAGCGGGCCGCGCAATTCAATCGCGATGAAATACGGCAAGTCTGGCGATCGCTGCCTCCCGATCCGGAGAAACAGAAGCTTTATCAGAGCCTCGGCCTCGGCGCCGGGCTGCTCGGCGGAATTGCGATCGCCGTCGCCGCTTCGTCATCGAATGAACCTTGCTACGATTGTCGGGGAAGAGGAATCGGACTGGCGGCCGCCGTCATTGGTACGACGGTCGCTGGCGCCTTGATCGGTCGCAAACTCGCCGGCGGCAAACGGATACTGATATATCAAGCTCCCTGACTATATTTCTTAAGGCGTACGCCGAAAGATTATGAAGGAGAGCGCCGCTCAACCAATTCGGACGGCGCCGCGAGACGTGACAGTTTGTCGCCGCGATAAGGGAGATTGCGTGTTATTAGCGTCGCAGACGGTTCAGGCGCTCAATCTCCACCCCTCTGGGGTTCCGATTGAGAACTGCCGTCGCGTTCCTGCTTCTTAGAGCGCTTCCGCTCTCCATAGGCGTCAGGTTTCGGCCCGCTCGGCCGTACCGTATCAAGGTTTATCGCAGCATTATGGTCACGACCACAGACAAATCCGCACTTCTCGCATTCGTAGACGCGAATCGCCAGGGGCATCTTTTGCCTGTGACCGCATTTGCTGCAAGTTTGACTCGTGTATCTGGGGTTCACTCTTTCAAACGTCCGGCCAGCGCTTTCAGCCTTGCTTTTCGTTATCGCGAAAAATTGGCCCCAGGCCACGTCAAGAATGGCCTTTGCAAGATGGCGGTTTTTCACCATCCCGCGAATGTTCAAGTCTTCCACGGCGACTCGGTCGAAGCGTTCGACCAGTTTCGCCGCCTCTTCGTGGTGAAAATGCTTGCGCGCTCTCTGTACTCTCAGGTGTCTGAGCGCGACTTTGCCGCGAGCTTTCTTCCGATTCCGACTGCCCTTTACCTTGCGGGACAGGTGTCGTTGCTCTCGCGCAAGTTGGTCCGCCGCCTGTTTGAGATGGCGCGGGTTGGCGATCTCTTCGCCGGTCGAGAGCGTCGCAAAACTCTTAATGCCGACATCCACGCCGACGGTCTCTCCGGTAAAGGCTCGCGGCGCGCGTTTCGGTATTTCGCAAACCAGCAGAGCATACCATCCGTCGGCGCGCCTCGTGATTCGCAGTTGCTTGCAGCGCCCTTCTACCAGGCGGCTGAGTCTTACGCGGCAAGTACCCACGCTAGGAACGGTCAGCTTATCGCCCTTGATAGGGCATGGCCTCACCTTCTCGTATTTCTGCGAAAAAGTGTGGTAGCGATCACGGCCCTTGAATCTTGGGAAGCCGGGTTTTTCTCCGCGTTTCAAGCGCCGAAAAAATGCGTCGAAGGCTTCATCCAGGCGCTCCAAAGCGTCGATCTGAATTGTGCGAAGAACGCCGTTGATCTCAGGCAATTCGTTGCGCGCCTCCGTCAATTGGCGGGATTGCTCGTAAAAGCTGATCGTCTTGCCACAGGCGTTGTACACGCGAATCCTTTGTTCAAGGGCGCAGTTGTATACAAAGCGCGAATCATCGAGCGCCTTCTCGCACGCCGCGATGAACTGCTTATTTGGGCGAATGCGATACTCGAAGGTTTTGACTGTGGTATTTTTGGAATTAGCCATGGCGCGCAATGCCTCAATCATTGTGCTCCCTGGCGAGACCTGGTGAGAGGTTGCAGCCTCTTATCAGGTCGTTTTATTTATACCACAATAGACCAATCAATAAAACAACAAAATTCGGAGCGGAACGGGAAACCGTCTGCGAGGCAAACGACAGCGCTCGCCCATTCCGACGTTCGCCATTTGGGGCGGCGGGTCGTTCACGGCCCCATCCGGGGCGCGTTCACTCCGCGGAGTCGGCGAGTTTGCAGAGCGCCGCGCTTTTCTCCTTCATTGCCCGGCGCTCGACCGGCGAATGGCCTTCCCGGGAAAGACGGAATCGACAAGCTTTGAATCTCTAACCACGAAAACGCCGTTGACCAGCACATGTTTGAAGCCTTCGGAATACTGCCCTGGATTCTCGAACGTGGCGCGGTCAACGACGCGCGCCGGATCAAAGATGGTGATATCGGCGTCGGCGCCGACTTTGATCCTCCCCTTCCCGCGCATCATCGGCACGGCGGATTCGAGGCGTTGCGCCGGCATAATCGTCATCTTGCGAAGCGCGTCCATCAACGAGAGCGCTTTTTGTTCGCGCACATAGCGGCCGAGCACGCGCGCGTAAGTCCCCGCGCCGCGCGGATGACCTTTGCCGTCAGTGATCATACCGTCGCTTGCGACTATCACGAGCGGATGCGACGCGGCCAGCCTTGAGATTTCTTCCGGGATCGAATGGCCGATGACCGATCCGCCCTCTTTGCGATAACGAGCAAAAGTTTCGGCCGTCAGTCGTTCGCCAGTCGCGACCCATTGCAAATCTTTGTAGGTCATTCCCAACCTCTCCTGCCAGCCGTCGTCGTAGATCGCCGATTCGATCAAGGTCTGCGTAGCAGTATAAGGATAGGCCTCAGTGGTCACATCGAGTCCGCGTTTGCGAGCGCCTTCGATCATCTTCAGACAAGTCGCCGTCTCGCGCAGGCAGGTGCTCGTGATATGAACAACGTGCAGCGAGCCGCCCGTCGCCGCCGTGTCGGCGATTACTTCCTGCAACGCTTCGACCGCGCTGCCAGGTTCGACGGCCCCGGCGTAGCGCAAGTGAACGTAGCAGGGGACGCGCCGCTCAGCCGCGATCTCGAAAACATCCAGGATCTCGCCGCGTGTGGTCGCCGGGACGTAATTGATTCCGAAGCCTACGCCGAGCGCGCCTTCATCTAAACCCTGTCGGATGAGGTCGTTGATTTTCCGATTATCTTCTGTCGTGGCGCGGCCCGTGACGGCCTTGTCTCGAGGCAGAAAGGCGCCGCTGTCATGCAGCGCCGTCATCCGCGCCGGGATGTGACCAACCGTAGCGCCGAAGTTGATCAACGCCTTGCCCTCACGCTCTCGATACCATGCGGCGACCGGCGAGACGCCGACCTCCATTTCGAGCGCGGTCGTCACGCCGTCCGTCGCCTTGTACCGATAGTTCTCATCGGTCTGGCCGTGCGAGTGAAGGTCGATGAAACCCGGCGCTACGACCAGTCCGCTGATATCCACGACTTGCTTGCCCTGAAGCCGTCCGGCGGAGATCGCCGAGATTCGCCCATTGCTTACTCCGATATTGCGCACCGCGTCCAGCCCGGATTCAGGATCCATTACATGCCCGCCGATCAGCGCTAGATCATACGTACCGCTGGGTTGGCTTTGAGTGACTGCCGTCGGAACGAAAGCGAATGAGATGAGGGAGAATAGAATTCCGATGAAAATCATTCCGCCTCTACGCGAAGCATAGTCTGTCTTGTCGATAAACATCAGCGATTATCTCCTTATACCGATTTTCAAATGTATGAAGACGGTTAGCCACCGCAGCGGACCGCAGGGCACAGAGGGGATTTAATGGTTTCTCCGTGTTCTGCGGTGACCTCTGTGGCTATTCTTCCATATGAAAACTGCTGTGGTAACTGCGGATACGGCGTTATCTTACCACAATCGTAGAGGGCCGAAGAGAGACAGCGAGCGAAGTGATCACAGACACGGACAGCCATCGCGCTCAGTCGCGCAAGCCCCGGGCATTTCTGATCTTCATGTCTGGCCTGAAGCGCCGCCGGCAAGTTACTATTCCGCCCGTCAGAACTATTCTCAAGCGTAAAAACCAAACTGACTCGGAGGGCATCTCATGACGTTCGCTCGTATGACTCTGTTCGCTCTTCTTGTTCTGCTCAATCCGGCTGCGCCTCAGCAACCGCCGCAGCCGGATTGGTCGAAGATCGAAGAAGAAACCATGCGCCACTTCCAGGCGATTCTGCGCCTGGACACCAGCAATCCGCCCGGCAATGAAGGCATCGTGGTTGAATACCTGAAATCGGTTCTGGATCGTGAAGGCATCGAAACCAGAATCTTCGCGCTCGATCCGAAGCGGCCAAACCTTGTGGCTCGTTTACGTGGCAACGGCAAAAAACGCCCGGTGCTGATCATGGGGCACACGGATGTCGTCAAAGTTGATCCGGCGAAATGGACGCATCCGCCGTTTTCGGCCACGCGTGAAGGCGGCTACGTTTACGGCCGGGGCGCGGTTGACGACAAAGACAACGCTACCGCCGGGCTGATGGTGATGCTGCTGCTGAAACGAATGAACGCGCAGTTGGACCGCGACGTGATCTTTCTGGCTGAAGCGGGCGAAGAAGCCAGCACGCAATACGGCATTCAGTTCATGGTCAACCAACACTGGCCGGAAATTGAGGCCGAGTTTTGTTTTGCCGAAGGCGGCGGCGTGACTCGAACGGGCGGCAAGATTCGATTCGCCACGGCGCAGACATCCGAAAAGATTCCCTACGGAGTGACGTTGACGGCGCGCGGCCCGGCCGGCCACGGATCGGTTCCGTTGAGATCCAACGCCATCGTGCGCCTGTCGCAGGCCATCGCCAGGCTCTCGGCGTGGTCAACGCCGATGCGGTTGAACGACACGACCAGAGCATATTTCGAGCGGCTGGCCGGTATCAGCTCGCCCGAAGACGCCGATCGTTACCGCAACGTGGCCAATCCTGAAATGACCTCCGCGATTCAGGAATACTTTGCCGTCAACGAACCGCGCCATCATTCGATGCTGCGGACTTCGATTTCACCTAACATCATCAAAGGCGGCTATCAGGTGAACGTGATTCCTTCCGAGGCCGAAGCCACGCTGGACGTTCGCGCGTTGCCGGATGAAGACCTGGAAAACCTGCTGGCTGAAATCCGCAAGGTTATCAACGACCCGGCGGTCACAGTCTCCAAAAACGAACGCAATACGAGGCCGGTTGCGCGACCTTCGCGGATTGACTCCGAAGCGTTCCGCGTTTTGGAAGCCGCCGTCAAACACCATTACGACACTGTTACTCTGCCTACGATGAGCACCGGCGCGACCGACATGGCTTATCTGCGAGCCAAAGGCGTTGAATGTTACGGAGTGGGTCCGATGATCGACAGCGAAGACGGGCCGAAAGGTTTCGGCGCGCACAGCGATCAGGAGCGAATTCTGGAAGAATCGCTCCACAAATTCGTTCGCTTCCACTGGGACATCGTGGTCAATCTGGCGAAGGCTCATTAACCGTGACGGAAAGAAATCTTTCCTGTCGCCAGCGGCGGCCTGAAAGAAATGAAAATCTCACCCGCGAAGCCACACGAAGAGACGCTAAGGATTGATTTCATCTTCGTGGTCCTTCTGTGGCTTCGTGGATGATTGTGTGGAGGAGATGAACAATGAAATCCGCCCTGAAATCTTGTGTTTTATCACTCGCTCTGCTCTGCGTTTATTTGACGGGGACGCAAGCCGTGTCATCGCAGGCCAAACGTTTTGACCTGGACTCCGCGGCGAAACTGGCGCGATTGAGCGATCCGCAGATTTCGCCCGACGGCAAATCCATTGTCGTGGTCGTGGCGCGCGCCAATTACGAAGACAACCGCCCGACTTTGCGTCTGGGCGCGCTTATCCCCTGGTGTTGTACGTTCACGGCGGGCCTGCCGCCGCTTCCAAAGAATCGTTCGGCGTGTCGCCGCAATTGCTCGCCGCCCATGGCTGGGTCGTTTTCGAGCCGAACTATCGCGGCAGCGACAATCTGGGAAGCAAGTTCATGCGCGGCATTTTCAATGACGCCGGCGACGGCCCCGGTCGCGATGTGATGGCCGGAATTGAAATGCTGAAAAAGCGCGGCTTTGTTGATACGACGCGGATGGCGGTCTCCGGCTGGTCGTATGGCGGATATATGACGACGTGGCTGATTGGCCACTATCAAGGTTGGAAGGCCGCAGTCGCCGGGGCCGCCGTGACCGATTGGATGGATCAATACAACATCGGCGACAGCAACGTGAGCCGCGCAGGCCAGTTTGGCGGCTCACCGTGGACAGGCGATTTCGAGAAGGCGTACCGCGAGCAATCGCCTATCACCTATGCGCCGCAGATCAAAACGCCGACGCTGATTTTGTCGGACACGGGCGACGTGCGCGTGCCGATCACACAGTCCTTTAAGCTCTATCACGCTCTGCGCGACAACAATGCGCCTGTTCAGTTCATCGCCTATCCGGTGGCGGGACATTCGCCTGGCGATCCCGTGCGGCAGCAGGATGTGAATCGGCGATGGCTCGAATGGTTGGAAAAATATCTCGCGCCAACCGCGACCTCGCAGATGAGGTGACTCGATGTTTTTAAATCTATCAGAACAAAGAAAGAGGTGAACCAATGGAACTATCTAGAAGAGATTTTGTGGCCACTATGGCCGCTTCCGGTCTGATCGGGATACAAACGACGGCGGCGCCTGGCGTCGCTCATTATGTGCGGTTTGAATATCGCGGCAAACGCGCTTACGGATTGCTGGAACAGGACGCGATTCGTGAGATTCGTGGCGGGCTTTTCGGCGCCAGAACGCCGACCGGCGTGAAAGTGAAGTTGGCTGACGCGAAATTGCTCTACCCGTGCGAGCCGACGACCGTACTGGCCGTAGGATTAAATTACAAGAGCCATCTCGGTAATCGCCCGGCGCCGACGAAGCCTGAGCTTTTCTTCAAGCCTGTCACATCGCTCACAGAGCCGGGCGGCGAGATCGTGATTCCGCCTGGCGCGAAGAATGTCCATTACGAAGGCGAATTCGTCATCGTGATTGGCAAGACGGCGCGGCAAGTCGCCGAGGACGACGCCTTGAATTACGTCTTCGGCTACACCTGCGGCAACGATGTGAGCGAGCGCGATTGGCAGCGGGATGATTTGCAATGGTGGCGCGCCAAGGGGGCGGACACGTTCGGGCCGCTTGGCCCGGTGGTCGCGACAGGATTGGAGTATAGAAAGTCGCGCCTGCAAACGCGCGTCAACGGCGAAGTGAAACAGTCGCAACTGCTCAGCGACCTGCTCTTCGATGTTCCAGCGATAGTCAGTTTCGCATCTCGGCACGTGACGATGCATCCTGGCGACGTGATTTATACGGGCACGCCCGGGGCGACCACCGCTATGAAACCTGGGGACACGGTCGAAGTGGAGATTGATGGCATCGGCGTGTTACGCAACCGAGTGAAGTAACTATTCCGCCAGCTAAAGCAAGGCGGCTGATCGATGCCTTGCCGTAAGCGGCGGACTGCTGAGCGGGTAGATACGGATGAGACTTTCCTCTTGCGCCCTGCAATACTGGCTCTCAGGGATTGTTTTCAAGTCGCTGACAGGCTTGCAGACTCTCAGGCGCCGTTTAACCGCCGGCTGAGGCGCGACTTTAAGATTCGCAATCTCGCTATAGCCCAACGCGGGCTGTGGAAACGGGGCTTCTGCGATTGGCACAAAGTTTGCTGATTGGCGCAATGCCGCTCTGCACGGCCTCGGTACGAAGCGCCATAATGACATGGATTTCCAGATTGCTTACGCTATGACCCTGAGGTCCCGAACGTTGTCAAGACGCCGCGATTGCCAAACCTGGCGAACGGCGCCCAGTGGATGACGGAGGGCGAAGTAAGTTGAGACGGTTTGTCGCAAATGAGCTTTCAGAGGTTGCTGATCAGTACGGGCAAATCGTTGTTTGATACAGACTGAAGCGCAAACATACAGGGCCTTGTCGCTCATTCCCTTCCCACATCGACATTCCTCGTCAAGATCCGAAACTAAAGAGTATCACAACAAGGCTGTTAGTTTCCCTGCGCGGAGGTCCGGCCCGACCAGGCGGCGGGGCGCCATTCATTACTGTTGAGTTGTAACCTCGACCGTTTATAGACAAAGTGAGCTATAAGCCTAACTTAAGGAAAGAAACATATGATGGGTAGCAAACAGAGTGGATCGGCGACTGAACTTTCGAAGAGGCAAGCTTCACAATCCTTTCCGCCGCGCCGAGATTTCACATCACTCTCCATGCGCGACTTACTTGACGCAAGAGAAGCTTACCATGTTCACTTATCCAGTTTAGAAAATGTCATAGCGACGGCGATTGGCCGCTATCGAATTCATGAGAGGGACTGGTACGCAAGCCACCCTCCCGATGATCCTCGGCCTAGCGCCTATCCACGTGTTTCAGAGCCCCGTACGCTGAGTAACTCGATCGTCAAACCATGGTCGTGGCCTGCCGTCATTGTTTTCGTCCGACAATGGGACACGCCCGAGAAACTTGGTAATCAAGTGGCGCCGCATTCTCTCTATTTGCCTGATGGCAGGGTCGTGCCCACCTGCGTGATCCAGGCGGCGCCCGATGAGGCTCCCCCACCGCCTGCTCCCGGCCCCTCGCAAACAAGCCCCTTACTTGGAGGCGGCTATTCTTGCCTTCGGGAACATCAGGGGGCAACACATCTCGGCACAATCGGATGCCTAGTTTACAAGGAAGGTTCTTACTACGCCTTGACCAACCGCCATGTAGCTGGTCGTGGCGGGGAGGTGATCAGCGCCTATACGCATGGCGCTTATCACCCGATCGGCGCGTGCGCTGACATGGGCGTAACTCGTCTGCTAATGCCGGAGATCTTCCCTACGTGGCCCGGTAACAAGACATACCTTACGCTCGACGCCGGTCTTATTCGCGTCGATAACATTGAAGATTGGACTTCACAAGTTTTCGGAATTGGAGAGATCGGCTTACCGTTCGACGCCACCGAGCAAGCAATCACATTGGACCTCATCGGCTGCCCAGTCCGCGCATTCGGAGGAACAAGCGGCGTTATTGAGGGTGAAATTCAAGCCTTATTCTTTCGTTACGAATCGCTCGGCGGCTACGATTACACGACGGATACGCTCATCGGTCCCCGAACCGGAAGCGAGAAAAAACGTAGTTCCGTCCCTTTTACGCTGCCTGGTGACTCAGGCGCATTGTGGTTCTACGATCCACCTTATAAGAGCGGGAAGGAACTCAATCCGGACGTCGAACAACACGCGCCTCCCGAGAAGGGGGAACGGGCGCGACGACTGCGACCAATCGCCATGCAGTGGGGTGGTCAACGGTTCAGGGACCCAGACGGGTCTTCCGGCGCGTTCGCGCTGGCAAGTTTCATTTCGTCAATCACCCGCGCTCTCGATGTGCAGGTGGTTAGAGATTGGAGCACAGGCCACGACGAATACTGGGGAAAACTGGGACACTTTGCCGTCGGCTGGAAGGCATGTGAACTGCTTTCCGGCTCGCTGGCTACTTTGATGCTGAAGAACCAGGCGCGAATCGGCTTCGGGGACGAGCGACTGGGTGAGGGGTCAGAGTTCCGGCTAGGAACCAGCGACTTTGTGCCGCTTGCAGATGTTGCGGACTATGTCTGGGTCAATTCCAGAGAGTATGAGCCGATTCAGCATTTTGCCGATATTGACATATATGATATTGATGGCGGCCCCACGCTCCTTGAGCAATGCATCCAGGACCCGCAAAATGTCTCAGCAAAGGTTTGGAAGCGGTATTTTGATGGGTTCGCGGAAGCCGGTGTAGGCCCGGAGGAAGGAGTCTTGCCTTTCCGGGTGTGGCAGATTTGGGATGCAATGGTGAAATACCTGAAGATTCCTGACGTCATTCATTTTGTTGCGGCGGCGGGCGTTCTTGCGCACTACATCGGCGACGCTTCCCAGCCTTTGCACTGCTCCTACTTACACCATGGCGCGCCGCCAATGACGGAAGTTGGAGGTCGCCAATATCCTTTCCCCCGGAGCAGCAACGAGTTCGAGGAATTCAAGAATACTAGACAGTACAAAATTCATGCCATCTACGAGCAGACCATGCTGGAGATAGATACCCCTACTGCGCTTGCCGCGGTCAACGAAATCCTTGTTCAAAACAATGCTCAACAACGGATTGTGAGGAGCGGATATGAAGCTGCAGTTGAAACAGTCCGGTTGATGCGCGCGGCGCAGGATCGCCTGGCCCCCATGGCAATTATCGCGGTTGATAACCCTGAATCGGGGCCAAAAACCAGGGCGAAAGCGCTCTGGAATAAGCCCGCGATCAGGAATGCCACAGTGGATTGTCTGGCAGACAGCGTTTTTTTGCTGGCTGACCTCTGGACTTCGGCATGGGTAGTTGGTGATGGCGATTCCATCGCCCCGTCTGAGCTTGTGCAATTCGAGGAACGCGACCTGAAGAATATCTATCGGCGAGAACATGAATTTTTGCCCAGCCTGAGCCTTGCGAAAATGGCCGAAACCGGGAATTTCGAACCAGATTGAATCAACGATTGGAAAATGCCATTGATCGAAGGCCGGAATCGCTACACCTAACCATGGAGAACTGATGCCGCAACTTGTCGAATTGAGCCGTCACTTGCCGATTCTTTCGACCATCATTTCCGCCGCCTTCGTCAAGGTAATTCTGGCGCGCTATCGTCTCAAGCGGCAATCGTATCATCTGCTCTGGTGGGGGATCGGGATCGGGACTTACGGTGTAGGAACATTGATTGAGTCGCTGGTCACGTTACTCGGCTGGCAATCGGCGTTGTTCAAGGCCTGGTACATCGCCGGGGCGCTGATGGGCGCCGCTCCGCTCGCCATCGGCACAATCTATCTTTTGTTCGGCAGGCGCGCCGGGCACATCTCCGTAGTTTTACTGGTCGCCGCCGTCAGCGTCACTTCAATCTTTGTCATTCTTTCACCCGTGCGGATGGAATTAGTGGATCCGAAAATGCTCAATGGCAAAGCGCTGGCCTGGCAACCCATCCGCCGCGTGTCGCCGTTCATCAATAGTCTGGCGGCTCTTTTTCTGATTGGCGGGGCCATCTATTCAGCAATTCGTTTCTTCAGCTATCCCGAATCACGCCATGTTTCAATCGGCAATATCTTCATCGCTGTAGGCGCGCTACTGCCCGGCATTGGCGGGATGAGCAGTCGGATGGGGCGTACGGAATTGCTTTACATCGGCGAGTTCATCGGTGTGATCTTGATCTGGATTGGCTACAGGTATTGTCAGCAACCGCTCGACACGACAAACATCAGCGATGTCGCCAGGGAGTCGAGATAGGCTAAACTCCATCCCACATTTTGTGATGGTTCTGACGCCGTTCCCGGTTCTATTTACAAAACTGGATAACCGTGTAAAACTCTGGCGGTCTTGAGCAGTAATTTTTTTATTCAGTCCAACATCGCCGATCGCTAGAAGATTCATGTAGTCCTTCAACGCGACCGAAATTTACTCAAAAACTGAATCAAGATTACACGCCTTTGTGAAAAATCTGTGGCGCGCGCATGGGTCATGCGGAGCGTGTCAGACGAAATAAAGGTTAAGAGGCAAAAGAGCCAGTACGCTATCGCCCTTGGAAAGCTGGCGTACTGACTCCGTAAATTCACAGGTAGCCGAGAAAGAATTTTTCACAGCCGCCTGCGCATCTGTCTATTATAGACGTGATCGCGATGGGTTTGGTTTATAAAAATTTCGCTCGGCCATTCTCAAATGAACACCCATCAGAAATCTAATGGCAGATCTTACGGCGTCAGTGTCTTCTTCCCCGCATTCAATGATGAAGACTCCATAGGCAAACTGATTCACCAAGCTCTGGAGGTGGCTCTTCGGATCACAAATGACTACGAGGTAATCGTGGTCAACGACGGCAGCAGTGACGGCACGGCTGCGGTGCTGAATGATCTGGCGAGCAAAGAGCCGCGCCTGCGGGTCATTCACCATCCGCGCAACCGCGGATACGGCGGGGCGCTGCGCAGCGGGTTCGAGAGCGCTACAAAAGATTTGATCTTTTACACCGACGGCGATGGCCAATACGACGTGCGCGAGATGGCGAATCTGATCCCGTTGATGATCGAAGACGTGGATGTCGTTACCGGCTATAAAATCAGGCGATCGGATAGCCGCCGCCGCGTCGTGCTGGGAGCGATATACAAATTTCTGGCGAGACGGATGTTCGGTTTGCCGATCCGCGACGTGGATTGCGATTTCCGTTTGATGCGCCGCAAGGCCATTCAAAGCGTTACGCTGACCTCGACGAGCGGCGTCATCTGCACGGAGATGGTCTATAAGCTGAGCAGGGCCGGTTACCGCTTCGCCGAAACGCCAGTTCACCATTACCCGCGCTTGCACGGGCAATCACAATTCTTCACGCTGCGCCGCGTGGCGCGGACCGGCTACGATTTTTTCAGGCTCTGGCTGAAGCTGGTCATCTTTTCGACTCAACGCCGGACTGAAGAAGAATACGAAAAACGCCGTGAGTGGCCGTCTGAAGAATCCCCAGCGCGCTTTCCACTCCGCTTGCGCATCCGCAAATGCGAAAGCGGCGCCGATGATCGAATACCGGATTACTCTTCTGACAAACAGCCAAGTTAGATAACCAACTCCCCGCCTGTCCGCCTATTCTTTTATAGTCGCTGGCGCTGCAGGTTCGGTTTTGCTTTTGTCTTGGCCCATCATTAAGGAAAAGGCCTATGTTCTCTAACAATTCTCCGAGCCCTCGGCCACACCAGAGCGCCAAAGTCGACCTTACGGCTGCAGACTCTACGCCTATCGTCCCGTGGCTGCGACTTAGACGGTGGTCGCCAATCCACTACGATGACTGGCGCAATGACGGGGCTTCTGCGCCGATCGCAATCCTTATTGTCTTGCTGAGCGTGGCCATCTACATCCCGTTCTTAACGCTGCCCCCTCTGCCAGACGATTACCTTCAGGTGACGCTCGCGAGAACATATGGCCCTGTTTCCGCATGGGGCGCTCTGGCGAAAGATCCCCTTTACAGAAGCCGGGCGACGTCCCTAGTCCTCACCTACTGGACCGACATCCTGTTCGGATTTTCGCGACTCGCACTCGGGGTTTCCAGCATCCTCCTCCACGCTGTGAACGCGCTACTGGTCTACGCCCTCGGCGCCGCGCGCCGCATCGGCTGGCGGCTAAGCGCTCTCATGGCGGTCTTCTTCGTGTTGCAGGAACGGTATCACGAGGCCGTCATCTGGTACTCCGCGCTGCCCGAGCTGTTGGTCTTCTGCTTCGGTCTTCTCACGCTGCTGTTCTGGGTCCGATGGCTCAATTCTCCGAAACCTGCCGCCCTGGCCTGGGTGTGCGCGCTGGCTTGTTTTTGCCTGGCGCTGCTGTCAAAGGAATCGGCCGTCTCCGTCGTACTGTTGATGCTTCTCTTCGTTGTCGGCGCCAGCAGTCAGCGGCGCCGGCCGCTGCTCGCTCTTCTACCGTTCGGCCTTCTGGCGGCGGTCTACGTCGTCCTTGTGTTCTCAGGGCAAGACCGGAATAGCCACTTCGCGGATGGAACTTTCTCTCTGCAGGCCGGGGCGCCGATGGCGTTGATTGGCAGCGCCATTCGGGCTCTATGGATTTGGGGTATCGTTGGGCTGATTGTCCTGCTGGTTTTTGCCTCCCGCAAGCGGTACGGTCTCATGACGCTCGCCCTGTGCTGGATATTGATCGCGCTAATACCCTACAGTTTCCTGACTTATATGCCGAGGGTCCCGAGCCGGCATCATTACCTGGCGGCGGTCGGATGCTCTTTGATCCTGGCGCTGGCCGCCACGACATTGCGCGAGCGGATCGGAAGGCAATGGGTCATCGGGCTGTGCGCGCTGCTCATTGGAGTCCATCATATTTCGTATCTGTGGGCGGTCAAATATCCCCAATTCCGAGAACGGTCGGAGCCGATCGAGGCCTTACTCCGATATATGCGGCGCGAGCAGAGGCGGCCGGTGGTGATTCGCTGTTTCCCATACTCTATTGGCGAAGCCCGCAAGGCTGTAGTGATACGGCTCGGTGAGCCAGAAGCGAGCCTGATCCTGGACACGGCGTCTAGTAACGCTGACCTGCCTTCGTTTTGCGCACAAGACCAGATCAAGAATCAGGCCGAAGCGCATGGCTCGCGCCCATGAGCTTCGGCCTTATTACTATCAGGGTTACGGTTAAATTCCAGCGCGACTATGCAAACCGAAGATTACGAATACCTCTATCGCCTCGAAGAAAACTTCTGGTGGTTCGCCGGAATGCGTGAAATCACCGCGGCGCTGCTCGACCCGTTTCTGCCGCCCGGCTCCCGCCTGATTCTGGACGCGGGCTGCGGAACCGGAGGCAATCTCGAATGGCTAGCTCGTTACGCCGGGAATGGCCGCATTGTCGGCGTTGATCTGATATCGGACGCGCTCGGATTTTCCCGCAAACGAGACCACGAACGCCTGGTTCAGGCGTCGGCCACCGACTTGCCTTTCGCTGACGAATCGTTCGACCTGATCACGAGCTTTGATGTGCTGGTTCAGATTCCGGGTCGCGGCGCCGACGAGCGGGCGATGCGCGAGATGTTTAGGGCGTTGAAGCCGGGCGGGGTCGCGTTCGTTCGCGGCGCGGCATATGAATGGATGAAGAGCGGCCACGATCGGGCGCTGGGCACCGAGCGGCGATATAGACTGGATGAATTACGGGAGAAATTGAAACGCGCCGGATTCGAGATTCTGCGCGAGACTTATGCCAACAGCCTGCTCTTCCCCGCCGCGGCGATTCGGCGGTTGCTGCTCAAACGCCTCGGCCTCGCAGACGGGGGGTCGGACGTCAAACCACTCCCGCAAAATCTTCAATGGATCAATCGCGTGATGACAGACGCTCTGTTGTGGGAAGCGAAAAGGCTGCGGGATCCGAACGCGAGACTGCCAGCGGGTCTGTCTGCTATCTGCGTCGCGCGGAGACCGAACGGTCGTTGCGATTAGCGAGCGAGTTATTTTCCCTTTGATTTCAGAAGGCTGAGATTTAGCAGAGAGGCCAACGAATACTCCGCTAACTAAATTGAAGCCCGCGCATAAATAGGGAGGCGCCTGGGTACGCATCGCTTCCAGCGTGCAGTCTCGGCGAGTCGTCTATGGCCTCTTAATGCGCCTCTTGCCACTACTGCACGCTGGAAGCGATGCGTACCCGGTTTGCGCCAATCATTGTGTTGATTGCACAGGGATTTTATTTATCGAAAGGATCTCATCGTGGAACTCGATGGCGCATTTGCCGATCGTCGCGTGTTGATCACTGGCGCGCTGGGATTCATCGGCTCGAATCTGGCGCGACGGCTCACCTCTATCGGCGCGCGCGTGTTGCTGGTTGACAGCCTGATCCCGGACTACGGCGGCAATCTTTTCAACATCGCGGGCATCGAGACCCTGGTTGAAGTGAACGTCTCCGACGTGCGCGACGCCCACAGCATGCGTTACCTCGTGCAGGGGCGGGATTATCTGTTCAACCTCGCCGGTCAGACCAGCCACATGGATTCGATGAGCGACCCCGACACCGACCTGGAGATCAATTGCCGCGCCCAGCTCTCGATCCTAGAAGCCTGCCGGAAATACAACCCTTCGATCAAAGTCGTTTTCGCCAGCACCCGCCAGCTCTACGGCAAGCCCGATTATCTGCCGGTCGACGAGAGGCATTTGAGCCGGCCCGTCGACGTGAACGGCATCAACAAAATGGCTGGCGAGTGGTACCACATTCTCTATAACAATGTTTATGGCGTTCGCGCCTGCGCCTTGCGATTGACCAACACCTACGGGCCTGGGATGCGAGTGAAGGACGCGCGGCAGACATTTCTCGGTTTGTGGATCAGGATGCTGATCGAGGGCGAGTCATTCGAGGTTTGGGAGGGGCATCAATTGCGCGACTTCACTTATGTCGACGACGCGGTCGATGCGTTTCTGATGGCGGCTACGAACGAGGCGGCGAATGGCGAGATATTCAATTTAGGCGGTGATTGCGTCATCAGCCTGAACGGGCTTGCGGAGCTGTTGGTCGAGATAAACGGCGGCGGCGAATTCGTGAGGCGATCATACCCGCCGGATCGCAAGCGAATTGACATCGGGGATTACTACGCCGATTTCAGCCGCATCCGTTCAATGCTGGGATGGCGACCCACCACCTCTTTGCGCGAAGGTCTGAGCCGCACCCTCGCTTTTTATAGACAACATCTGCCCAAATATTTATGACTCCCGCCGTTTTGCAATCCGATCCGAAGGCCAATTATCTCGCCCACAAACGCGAGATTGACGAGGCCGTTCGACAAACACTCGACAGCGGTCGGTACATTCTCGGCGGACAGGTGAGCGAGTTCGAGCGTGAATTCGCCGCCTACCTCGGGGCGAAGCGCTGCGTGGGCGTCGCCAACGGAACCGACGCCTTGCATCTGGCGCTGCGGGCTGTCGGCGTCGGGGCCGGCGACGTGATAATTACGGTCGCGCACACGGCTGTCGCCACCGTCGCCGCCGTCGAGATGGCCGGGGCCACGCCGTTGTTGGTCGATATCGATCCGGCCACGTTCACGATCAGCCCCGAAGCTGTCGAAGACGCGATCAGAAATTGTCGTGACCGGCCGCGCGCCCACCAGATCGGGAGGATCGGGCGGATCAAAGCGATCGCGCCTGTTCACCTTTACGGGCGCCCCGCCGACATGAGGGCGATATGCGACATCGCGCGCCGTTACGATTTGAAAGTCGTCGAGGATTGCGCGCAGGCTCACGGCGCGACGATGCAAGCGATCGGGGGGATGGGGAGTTTTAAGGTCGGAGTCTTCGGGGACGCCGCCGCCTTCAGCTTCTATCCGACGAAGAATCTCGGCGCGCTGGGCGACGGCGGCGCGGTCGTGACGAACGACGCGGAAGTCGCTGAGCGAGTCGCGCTGTTGCGCGAATACGGCTGGCGCGAGCGATACGTGAGCGATCAGCCTGGGTTCAATTCGCGGCTCGACGAATTGCAGGCAGCTGTCTTGCGCGTGAAGCTGAAATATCTGGATGAAGAGAACGCGCGGCGAAGAGAGATCGCGCGAGTTTACGACGTCCGGCTCGCGACGACGTCGCTGCGACTGCCGGAACGCCCCGCCGGAGTCGAGAGCGTCTATCATCAATACGTCGCGCGCTGCGACGAACGCGACGGGTTGCGCGAGCATTTACGCGAACGGGGCGTTGAGACGCTCGTCCATTATCCGGTCCCAGTCCACTTGCAGCCGGCCTATCGAACTCGCGTCACGGTCCATCGCGGAGCTCTGCCGGCGACCGAGCAGGCCGCGCGCCAGGTCCTGAGTTTGCCGATGCATGCGCAGTTAAGCGACGAGCAAGTCGAACGTGTCTGCGACGCGATTATTAGATGGTCGCGTTGATATACAGCGGCGCTATTCTGGTCGTCGATGGCGGATGGATGGGCCGTTGACATCCTCTCAAGCAGAAACCTAGGTATTGATCAGTTAAATCCGGGGTTTCTGCTTGAGAATGACAAAGGACAGCGGCGCTAAAATACCGCTTTACTAATAAACGCGCAGGCGCAGAGAACGCGGAGGGAGCGCGGAGAGTGTATTTTTTGGCCTCCTGCCTGGTATTCTCGCCCACGGACGTAGATCGCAGATAAATAGAGCCCGACTGTTCTTCAAACTAGGGTTGCTCTCATCCAGAAGACTGATCTTCAAGCCTGGGGTCAAAAGAAATTCGTAAACTCCCATATCAACGATTGCGGTTCCATTACCGTCGCCATCCAGGATTCTGGGATGTCCGTCCAAATCCTTACCCGGAAGATAGGGCGTCAGGCTATCGCCGGAGTCGATGGAGAGAGACCCCTGTTGGAGATGATAGTCGCCTTGAGTGGGATTGGTGAACAGGGGATCAGCGGAGATGTTGCCGTTCGTCCCTGTCATATCGGCGCAACTTCCCCCATAGGCCATTCCGCCGCTGCTGAAGATATTGTTGAATCGGATGATCGGGTCAATATGGCCGTCGGCAGGGCCACAGTAGAGACCTGTTTGCCCTGGTTTTGCGACGATTATGTTATTGGTTAGTTCCACCTGGTCATCACCTCCATCGGCATAGATGCCGGAACCGTCTGTGGTGACATCGTTGTCGGCAATCGTGTTATTGACGAGTATCGGTCCACGGACGCCGTTGGAAATTATCCAGTAGACGCCTCCACCGTAAGAGGCATGATTGCCGGTGATGAGATTCTGCACGATCAGAGGACTCGAATTATTCGCTATCCAGATGCCGCCTCCCTGAGCTCCCAGGGAGACACTATTCCCCTTAATGACATTCCCTTTTATGATCGGGGTTGCTCCAGCCCCAGGAATGAAGATGCCGCCCCCACCACCATTATTCACGTTGTTGGAGATTTCATTGTCGAGGATCTCCGCGGAACCTTCCCCCGCAATGAGGATTCCACCGCCACCTCCACCGATCGTGACATCATTGATGTTGCCGGTGATGTTGTTCTTTTGTATTAATGGCGAACCAAAAACGATGCCGATGCCGCTTCCCCTGCTTGCATGATTGTTCGTGATCTTATTGTTTGTGATCGTCGGAGAGGCTCTCAGGATCACGATGCCGCCTCCGTCAGGGGGCGCTCCCTGACCACTGAAATTCGTTCTGCCGTTTTGCAACGTGAATCCATTGAGAACGGAGCCGCGACCCTCTCCCGAAGTAAAGCTGACTACCGGATCTGTGTTCTGCGCATCAATAATAGTGACTTGAGGCCCGCTTTCACTGCTAACGGTAATGGCCTTCCCTCTAAAGTCGATATGTTCAGGATAGGTTCCTGGCGCCACTAGCACCCTATCACCGTCGGTCGCGACATTGATGGCCGCCTGGATGGTTTGCTGATCTGAAGGCACTCTGATAGGCCTACGAAATTCGTCTACTCCCATATCGACGATTACGGTTCCATTATCGTCGCCATCCAGGATTCGGGTATCTCCGTCTAGATCCTTATCCGGGAGATTGGGCGTCAGGTTGTCGCCGGAGTCGATAGAGGGAGACCCCTGCTGGAGATGATAGTCGCCTTGAGTGGGATTGACGAACAGAGGATCAGCGGAGATGTTGCCATTCGTCCCTGTCATATCGGGGATGGCCCCGGCATAGGCCATTCCGCCGGCGCTGAAGATATTATTGAATTGGATGATCAGCGGATCCTGGTCGGAGAAGATGAGAAAGTAGAGACCGGATTGCCCTGGTTTTGCGACTATTATGTTATTGGTCAGTTCCGTCTGCGCATCGTATCCAAAGGCAAAGATGCCGGAACCATTTGAGGTAGCGTTATTGTCGGCAATCGTGTTATTGACGAGTATCGGTCCACGGACGTCGGCGGGGACTGCCCAGTAGAGACCTCCGCCCTCATCGGCCTGATTGCCGGTGATGAGATTCTGGACGATCAGAGGATTCGAATCATTCACCGTCCAGATGCCGCCTCCCTGAGGCGCAAAATTCCCCTTGATGATATTCCTTTTGATGATCGGGGTTCCAGCCACATTCAGGCCGATGCCGCCTCCTAACCCGGCCGCATTTTCGGAGATCACATTGTCGAGGATTTCTGCAGAACCATGTCCCAGGATGTAGATTCCACCACCAGTGGTTCCTCCCTGACAGACATTGGTACCAGCGCTGTTGCTGGTGATTTTGTTCAGTTGTATTAATGGAGAACTGGCGCCGATAAAGATGCCGCCTCCGTCGCATGCTCGATTGTTCCTGATCTCATTGTTTGTGATCGTAGGAGAGGATAGCTGGACCATGATGCCGCCTCCCTGAAGGGGCGACGACTGATCCGCTCTGCCGTTTTGCAGCGTGAATCCATTGAGAACGGAGTCGCGTCCTTCTCCCGAATTGAAGGTGACTACTGGAGCGACGTTCCCCCCATCAATAATCGTGAGTTTAGGCCCGCTTTCACTGATAACGGTAATGGCCTTCCCTTTAAAGTTGATATTTTCAGAATAGGCTCCGGCCGCGACCCGCACAGTATCACCGTTGTCCGCGACATCAATGGCCGACTGGATGGTTAGCTGATCCGAAGGCACTTTGATGGTAATGGGATCCTTAACTGTGACGCGAATTTCCGCCGGAGGATCCTGCACGTTTCCGGTGTTGTCCACCGCGCGGCTTTTAATCGTCACCAGTCCGGGCGGGCTGGGCTTCCAGTTAAAGCTCCAGTCGGTCGTCCCCGTGGCCGCGCTATAGTTAGCGCCGCCGTCCACCGACACTTCGACCTTGACCACCGATCCGCCGCCGGGGTCGCTCGCAGTCCCAGTGATGTCGATCGGAGGGATGACTGTTACAGTCGCTCCATCTTTGGGAAACGTGATTGTCGAAATCGGCGGCGCGTCGACTGTGACATGAATTTCTGTCGGAGGATTCTGCACGTTTCCAGTGTTATCCACCGCGCGGCTCTTGATCGTTGCCGGTCCGGGCGAGCCTGGCGTCCAGTTAAAGCTCCAGTCGGTCGTCCCCATCGCCGGGCTATAGTTAGCGCCGCCGTCCACCGACACTTCGACCTTGGCCACCGACCCGCCGCCGGCGTCACTCGCAGTCCCGGTGATTGCGACCAGTTTTCCGATCAGTACAGTATCCCCTTCTTTTGGGGACGTGATCGTCGATGTCGGCGGCGCGTCGACCGTGACGTGAATTTCTGTAGGAGGATTCTGCACGTTTCCAGTGTTATCCACCGCGCGGCTCTTGATCGTTGCCGGTCCAGGCGAGTTGGGCGTCCAGTTAAAGCTCCAGTCGGTCGTCCCCATCGCCGGGCTATAGTTAGCGCCGCCGTCTACCGACACTTCGACCTTGGCCACCGACCCGCCGCCGGTGTCGCTCGCAGTCCCGGTGATGGCGACCTGGATTCCGATTGGTACAATCGCCCCTTCTTTGGGGGACGTGATCGTCGAAGTCGGCGGCGTGTCGGGAGTCGGAGTCGGGGTTGGAGTCGGAGTCGGCGTAGGAGTCGGGGTTGGACTCGCCGGAGTGTTGGGGCTGCTTACCATACCGCACCCGGAGTAGAGCAGAATCGAACCTACAACAGTCAGCCCTATAAGAACCACTAAGACGTTGACATATCGTTTGGTGAACCTCTGAAATCCTTGTGTCATATTTACCTCAGTTCAGGCGCTGAACATCCATTGTTGATGTTTGGGAAAGCGTTGCTCGTCTTTGAAAAAGGATAAAAGTCGATAAAAACGTCATATTAGCGAGAATCACGCCATGTAAAATGGCAAGAAAGCGGTGGTAGAAGACCTCGGTCAAGTTGCGCCAGGAGGAAGCTCTTGAGAGCTTTCTCTTGCGCCCCGCAAAACTGGATCTCAGGGCTTGTTTTCAAGCAGCTGAAAGGCCTGCAGCCTTTCAGCTGCCGTCGTTTTGCCGCCGTCTGAGGCGAGGCTTTTTGAGGGGCGACTAATTACTCGCTTGACCTGTGAATTGGTAGCCCGCCGTTATGCCACCGACAAAGAGTCGAGTAGCGCGGGGGAATCTCACCCCCACGCCATCACAGAACCGGATATGAGAGTCGCGCCTCATCCCGCTCCTACGATCCAGCTGAAGGCTGATCTTAAAGCTGGAAGGCGCAAGAAATTCGTAAACTCCCATATCGACGGATGCGTTTCCATCACCGTCGCCGTCCAGGATCCTGGGATTTCCGTCTAAATCCTTATCTGGAAGATTGGGCGCCAGGTTGTCGCCGGAGTCGATAGAGGGAGCCCCCTGTTGTAGATGATAGTTGCCTTGAGCGGGATCGGTGAACAGGGGATCAGCGGAGATGTTGCCGTCCGTCCCTGTCTTATCGGAGCAAGTCCCGCCATAGGCCATTCCGCCGCTGCTGAAGATATTGTTGAATCGGATGATCGCCTGATTCTGGCCGCTTAAATTGCCACAGTAGAAAGCGGCCTGCCCGGGTTTTGCGACTATTATGTTATTAGTCAGTTGCGTCCGGCCGCTGGATCCTTCGGCAAAGATGCCGGAACCGAATGAGGTGGCGTTGTTGTCGGCAATCGTGTTATTGACGAATATCGGTCCCCTGGAGCCTACCCAGTAGACTCCTCCGCCGTCGGAGGCCTGATTACCGGTGATGATATTCTGGACGATCAGAGGGTCCGAATCATTCACTATCCAGAGGCCGCCTCCCTGGCTGGCATTATTCCCCTTGATGATATTCCTTTTGACGATCGGGGTTCCAGCCGAGAATAGGCCGATGCCGGCTCCAAAGTGACTCGCATTGTCGGAGATCACATTGTCGAGGATCTCCGCAGAGCCAGATCCCTGAATGTAGATTCCGCCACCAGCAGTTCCTCCACTACTGAGATTATTGCTGTTGCCGCTGATGGTGTTTAGTCGTATTAATGGCGAACCGGAAAGGATCGCGATGCCGCCTCCGCTGGATGCATGATTGTTCCTGACCTCATTGTTTGTGATTGTCGGAGAGCAGCCCCCCCCAACAATAATACCGCCTCCATCACCTAATCCCTGACTCGGATCCGCTCTGCCATTTTGCAAGGTGAATCCATTGAGAATGGAGTCGCGCCCCTCTCCCGAAGTAAAGCGGACTACTGAATCGGCGGCGCCTCCATCAATAATCGTGACTTGAGGCCCACTTTCACTCCTAACGGTAATAGCCTTCCCTCCAAAATTGATATTTTCACGGTAGGTTCCGGGCGCCACCAGCACCGTATCCCCGTTGCTCGCGGCATCGATGGCCGCCTGGATGGTCGGCTGATCCGAAGGCACTCTGATGGGAAGCCTGACTGTGACAGTAATCTCCGCAGGAGGATCCTGCTGATTTCCGCTGTCGTCGACCGCGCGACTTCTGATCGTCACCGGTCCCGGCGTGGTGGGCGTCCAGTTAAAGCTCCATGAGGTCCTCCCCGTGGCCGTGCTATAGGTAGAGCCACCGTCCACCGACACGTCGACCTGGGCTATCGTCCCACCGATGGCATCGCTCGCAGTCCCAGTGATGCTGACTGTGGTTCCGGTTGACACAGTCGCTCCGGCTCTTGGGGACGTGATTGTCGAAGTCGGCCGCGTCCCATCCTGGATTATGACTCTAACCTGCGCCGGAGGATTCTGGACATTTCCGCTGTTGTCGATCGCCCGGCTCTTGATCGTTGCGGTTCCGGACAGAGTAGGCGTCCAGTTATAACTCCATGCGGTCGTTCCAGTAGCCACGTTCCAGGTAGAGCCGCCATCCACTGATACTTCAACCCTGTCCACCGACCCGTCGCCAGCGTCGCTCGCAGTTCCAGTGATGGCGACAGGGATTCCGACTGCTACAATCGCCCCTTCTGTTAGTGACGTGATTGTCGAAGTTGGCGGTGTCCCATCCTGGATTGTGACGGTAATCTCCGCTGGAGGATCCTGTACATTTCCGCTGTTGTCGACCGCTCGGCTTTTGATCGTTGCCTGGCCGGACAGAATAGGCCTCCAGTTATAACTCCATGCGGTCGTTCCAGTAGCCACGTTCCATGTAGCGCCGCCATCCACTGATACTTCAACCCTGACCACTGTCCCAACGCCAGCATCGCTCGCAATCCCGGTGATGTTGATTGTGGTTCCGGTTAAAACAATCGCTCCTGTGGATGGGGACGTGATTGTCGAAGTCGGCGGCGTCACGTCATGGAATGTGAATTCGTATACCCCCATATCGACGATTGCGGTTCCATTGCCGTCGCCATCGAGAATTCTGGGATGTCCGTCTAGATCCGTATCCGGAAGATTGGGCGTCAGGTTGTCGCCGGAGTCGATGGAGGGAGACCCCAGTTGGAGATGATAGTCGCCTTGAGTGGGATTGGTGAACAGTGGATCAGCGGAGATGTTGCCGTTCGTCCCTGTCATATCGGCGCAACTACCGCCATAGGCCATTCCGCTGGCGCTGAAGATATTGTTGGATTGGATGATCGAGCCGATATGGCCGTCGAAGTCCCTACAGTAGAGACCGGATTGCCCGGGATTGGCGACTATTATGTTATTGGTCAGTTCTGTCCGGCCATCATTTCCATCGGCAAAGATGCCGGAACCGTTTGTGGCGTTATTGTCGGCAATCGTGTTATTGACAAGTATCGGTCCGCCGGTTAACCAGTAGACACCTCCGCCAGCAAAAGCATGATTGCCGGTAATGAGATTCTCCGCGATCAGCGCATCGGAAGCATTGATAATGTAGATGCCGCCTCCCTGATTCGAGGCATTATTCCCCTTGATGATATTCCTTTTGATAAACGGGATTTCGGCCCCATTCATGTAGATGCCGCCTCCAGATGAAGTATTTATCAATCCATTGTCGGAGATCTCATTGTCGAGGATCTCTAATGGAACAGAAGAAGCCTCCCCCCGGATGCTGATTCCACCACCATTTCCTCCGCTACAGACACTAATATTGCTGTTGCCGGTGATGGTGTTTCGTTGTATCAATGGCGAACTAAAACCCATCCCGATGCCGCCTCCGAAGCATGCCTGATTGTTCGTGATCTTATTGTTTGTGATCGTTGGAGAGGAGTTCTGGATCGTGATGCCGCCTCCCTCTAAGGACCTATCGGGCTCCCTGCCGTTTTGCAACGTGAATCCATTGAGAACGGAGTGGCGTCCCTCTCCCGAAATAAATAAGACTACCGAATCAACGTTCCCCCCATCAATAATTGTGTCTCGAGGCCCGCTTTCACTAGTAACGGTAATGGCCTTCCCTCTAAAGTCAATATTTTCAGCATAGGTTCCGGGCGCGACCAGAACAGTATCACCATCGGTCGCGACATTTATGGCCGCCTGGATGGTTGGCTGATCCGAAGGCACTCTGATAGGCCTACGAAATTCGTCTACTCCCATATCGACGATTGCGGTTCCATTGCTGTCGCCATCTAGAATTCGGGTATCTCCGTCCAGATCCTTATCCGGAAGATTGGGTGTCAGGTTGTCGCCGACGTCGATAGAGGGAGATCCTTGTTGGAGATGATAGTCGCCTTGAGTGGGATTGACGAACAAGGGATCAGCGGAGATATTGCCGTCCATCCCTGTCTTATTGGAGCAACTCCCCCCATAGGCCATTCCACCGGCGCTGAAGACATTGTTGAATCGGATGGTCGGTTGATCCTGATTGAATAAGCCGCCACAGTAGAGACCGACTTGCCCGGGTTTTGCGACTATTATGTTATTGGTCAGTTCCGTCTGCGCATCGAATCCATCGGCAACGATACCGGAACCAAATGAGGTGGCGTTGTTGTCGGCAATCGTGTTATTGACGAGTATCGGTCCGCGGCTGCCTTGGGGAACTATCCAGTAGAGACCTCCGCCCTCAGAGGCCTGATTGCCGGTGATGAGATTCTCCGCGATCAGGGCATCCGAAGGATTGACGTTGTAGATGCCGCCTCCCCGACCTCCGGCATTATTCCCCTTGATGACATTCCTTTTGACGATCGGGGTTCCAACCAGAGAGATGAAGATGCCGCCTCCATCTCCAGTCGGATTCATGTTGTTGGAGATCACATTGTCGAGGATCTCTGCAGAACCAGCCCCGTCGATGCTGATTCCACCACCACCTCCTCCACTACAGAAAATCGTGCTGTCATTGACATTGTTGGTGATGGTGTTCAGTTGTATTAATGGTGAACCAAAAAAGATCCCGATACCACTTCCGTCGCATGCCCGATTGTTCCTGATCACATTGTTAGTAATTGTTGGAGAGGAGTCCTTGACCATGATGCCGCCCCTCTCACCGGGTACCCCCGATCTGCCGTTTTGCAACGTGAATCCATTGAGAACGGAGTCGCGTCCCTCTCCCGAATTAAAGACGACTACTGTATTGGCGTTCCTCCCATCAATAAACGTGACTAGAGGCCCCCGTTCACTGGTAACGGTGATGGCCTTCCCTCCAAAGTTGATATTTTCGGGATAGGTTCCTGGGGCGACCCGCACCGTATCACCGTACTCCGCGACATTGATGGCCGCCTGGATGGTCGGCTGATCCGAAGGCACCCTGATGGGAATGGGAGACCTGACTGTGACGTGAATTTCCGCCGGAGGATCCTGCGCGTTTCCGGTGTTGTCCACCGCTCGGCTTCTGATCGTCACTGGTCCTGGCGTTGTGGGCAGCCATTTATAACTCCAGGCGTTCGTCCCCGTGGCCGCGCTGTAGTTATCGCCGCCGTCCACCGACACTTCGACCTTGGCCACCGACCCGCCGACGGCGTCACTCGCAGTCCCGGTGATGGCAAACTGGATTCCGATTAGTATAATCGCCCCTTCTTTGGGGGACGTGATCGTCGATGTCGGCGGCGTCGTGTCGGGAGTCGGGGTTGGAGTCGGAGTCGGGGTTGGAGTTGGAGTCGGGGTTGGACTCGCCGGAGTGTTGGGGCTGCTTACCATACCGCACCCGGAGTAGAGCAGAATCGAACCTACAACAGTCAGCCCTATAAGAACCACTAAGACGTTGACATATCGTTTGGTGAACCTCTGAAACCCTTCGGTCATATATACCTCAGTTCAAGCGCTGAACATCCATTGTGATGTTGGGGAAAGCGTTGCTCGTCTTTGAAAAGGGGTAAAAGGCGATAAAAACGTCATATTTAGCGAGAATTACACTGCGTAAAATTGCAAGAAAGCAGCCGTTGAAGACCTCGGTCAAGTTGCGCCGGAGCTTTAAGCGAGTTGGTTATAAGGCGCTCTAGAACCAGAGTCGAAAGGATACCGGGAAATTTCGCGACCATATTGATCGAGAGCTATGGAATGTAGAACGCAAGGCGCCCAAGCCTTCCGAGAAATTCTATCCGCCGCGCCAACCTGGGCAATATGATTGCGCCGCTCCTGGCTTCAGGTTGGATTAATCAACTCCATGTTCAAACACCTTCTCCAATAACTGATGCCATAATCGAAAAAGTATTTCACGAGCTTAGTGTCAGATGGGGTGATCTCGATATCTCCAGCGGTTTCCAAGTAGATGAAATAAGGTTGGACAATGAGGCTGCTTAGATAGACCAAGAGCGCAGCTCGACCCGAGAGAATCGCCGTGACTTCTGCCAGCGCTCTTCCCACAACTATATCTTCGGACTCAGCCTGTCGGCTGAGTCCGAAGATATAGTTGCATCCCCGTGTTCCTCGTGGTTTGTTTTCCTGAATACCCGAGTGAAAAACGCTTTAGAAGGCGGAAAGTAACGCTCTGGCTGTTCTCAGATCCATCGTATCGCTCCCTTCCGTAAACCACCCGCAGATCTCCGAGAGAATTTGCCGGGCTTCCTCTTTCCTTCCCTGATTTTGAAGAAGCCGGCTCAAACAAATCACGGCCCGGAGTTCAATCGACTTCGCTTGTCGAATCCGAGCGCTTTCGATGGCCTGGCGAAAAAAGTCTTCCGCCTCGGCATAGATTCGACGGGCTGTCTCGATGGCCTCTTCTGAATCTGTCTCCGACGCCGGCTGGGGCTTCGCTTGACCGGCCGTCTCCGGATCGGCCATTTCCGGAACAGGAGTATGCGTTTTGATCTGGCTGGCAAGCAGCAGCTCGCCTTTGACGCGACAAATATCCGAATGAGCGAAGCGTTCGGAAGTGCTATTTACCAATGCAAAGGAACTGTCAATCATGGCTACTCCTTCATCGAACTGCCCCACCGCCGCGAGCGCCTCGGCGAGCAAAGCAAGGAAATAGGGCCGTCCTATCTCCGCTCCAGTCGCGGTTTCGGCCGCCAATCCCCCGCGCAATATCCGGATTCCTTCCTCTCTTTGTCCCTGCTTGAAGAGCGTATAGCCGAGGTAAATGGATGCCATCGCCATCCAGTACGAAAAGCCGTATTGCCGGGAGAGGTTGATCGCTTCCCTCGCCGAGTCGACGCTGGCGTTCCAATCTCCCCGAAGCAAGAGTAGAAGCGCCTCGTAGGCAAGGGAACGGGCGATGTTGAAGGGTTGGGAAAGGCGCCGAGCCAAAGTGACACCTTGGCGACTCCTGACGAGCGCCTGATCAGGAAACCCGAGCGCCCATAACGCCAGGCTCGCGACCGCCAGGCAACCGATGGTCGCGCTTTGATCGTACGGCGTGGTTTGATCGATACGGCTGTCGAGATCGATCTCTCGTTCCGCGCATTCGAGCGAAGCGGCGAATTCTCCCATAAAGAAGAGCGTGAAGCTGAGCGAGAAGAGCGCCTCCATATGGATAGAAGTATCCTGCTGGCCTTCGGCGAGACGCAGCAGTTGCTCTCCCAACTTTCGCGCTTCGTCCAATTTCGGTCGCGTGCTGTAAAACAGGCTGAGCCCTCTCAAGACCGGGAAGACCTGAGGCGACGCCTCGGTCCGCATACACAACTCCCGCGCTCGAGTGAAGGCTCTTTCCACATCCGGAGTGGCGTAGCCTTTAACCGCGATCAAGGACATTCCGAGGGTGATCTGCAGTCTCATCTCCTGATTCGTCTGCTCCGGGGCGTCCGGCAAGCTCTTGAGCGACTCGAGGCCTCGACGCGACAGTTCGATCGCTTCCTGATAGGCGAAGACGTTAGCCGCATTCTGCGCGGCGAGAAGAAAGTAGTCCGCGGCGCGAGAGAATTTGCGAGCCGCTTTAAACAGGAGCGCAAGGTCGGCGGCGATGGGATGGCTTTTCTCATTGTAGAAGCCCAGGAGCGCCGCGGCCGTTGTTTCGCTTAATGCAGCTCTGCGCGTCGGTTTGAGGGAGGCGTAAAGGATGTTCTGGTAGAGCCCGTGGACAAACCGGTAGCGCAAGGTCAAGGTCTTGTCCGGCAGCTCATGCTCGCCGACAAACCTGACAAAAGCGTGTATTTCGTCGAGCGCCTGGAGCCGCTCTTCGACCTGCCCCGAATCGATGTCGAGAACTTTGGACAACACGGCGGAATCTATCTCCTGCCATTGAACGCTGGCCGCCGTCAGCAACCGCAGGTCGGCGTCGTCGAGCTGGTTGATCTTCCGCTGGATCATCCCACGGACCGATTCCGGCAATTCCGGTCCGATATCAGGAATCGCCTCCGCCAGCGTCCAGCTCTCGCCCTCCCGATGAATGACGTCGCGATCGCGCAGATAGCGTATCAGGTCGACCATAAAGAGAGGATTCCCTTCCGTCTTCTCCTGAATGAAATCGGGAAATTCCTGCGGGAAGTTGTGTCCCGGAAACTCGACCGAAAGATAACGCTCGATCTCACCGCGGCTGAAGAAGCGAAGCCCGATTTCGCGGCGCAGACCGCGTGATTGAAAATCCAACATGACTTGCATAAAGGGGCTTCGCGCGAGCAACAACTCCGAGGGGCGGTAAGTCACGACAATCAGCATCCTCAGTTGATCGAATTTGCTCCCCAGAAAAGCGAGTAGGTCAATCGTGGAGATGTCAGACCAGTGTATATCGTCGAGGAAGAGGACCACCGGTTGGCGAAGAGAGAGTTCCTGAAAAAACGCCTTCAACTCCCATTTCATCTGTTCCAACGAGGCGGCCATCCTTTCAGAGCGAGGCGGCTCGGCGCCCTCCGGCGTGAGAGGGCGCCGCGTAATCTGCGCTCGCCAGCTCGGCGCGGTCCGCTCCATAAGCCGATCAACGTCCTCTCGCGCTGGTCCCTTCTGACTGCGGATCAACCCTTCCATCGCTTCGAGCAGCGGCAAATAGGCGCCCGTTCCCTCCAGGCGTTCCGAGCATCGCCCGCGCGCGATGAAGCGGCTTCGGCCGCCGGCGGACGCTTCATTGAGAAACTCTTCGACGACCGTCGTTTTGCCGATCCCTGGCTCGCCTGTGACGCACACCAACTGGCCGTGGCCGGCGGCGACCGACTCGAAACTAGCCTGTAATTCCGCGCACTCCGCCTCGCGGCCAACAGACAGTCGCCTCACTGAGGGCCCTGCAGGCCCTGCGGAATGGTTCCAGTAAGGCTCTGATCCGGGCGCCGGCGCCACGGACTGTGTTTCAATTCGATCGCGCATCGCCTGATCAACGATTGCGGACACGCCTGACGCCGATTGCGGGCGCCCGCCCGGTTCGATCGCCAGCATTTGGTTGACGATTCGCTGGATTGCGACGGGCGTTTCAGGCCGCAATTCGGAGATTCGAGCCGGCGCCTCCATCTGCCGGTTGATCAGCTCGCGCACTGATCCGGCTTGAAATGGGAGCTTCCCGGTCAACATCTGAAACAGGATTACCCCGAGCGAATAGATGTCCGAACGGGCGTCCACCGTGCGGCCTACCTGCAACTGTTCCGGGCTGGCGTAATGCGGCGTTCCCATCGCCGCCGACACGAGCGAGCCTGCCGGATCGGTCATAATTTTAGCGATCCCGAAATCGAGCACTTTAACCAACTCACGGCCGGCCGGCCCCGTGTTGAGCATAATATTTGAGGGCTTGAGGTCGCAGTGGACGATCTGTTTGGCATGAGCGGCTTCCAGCGCGGCGCTTATCTGCCGAAGGATTCCGGCGGCGCGCTCCATGGCGAAAGGGGCCGACGCGGCGAGCTCTTCATCGAGAGTGTAACCGTCGAGCCATTCCATGATGATGTAGGCGATTCCGTCAGAGGCGCGTCCGGCGTCTTTGATGTCGGCGATGTTCTCATGATAAAGATGGCCGACAACCTTCGCCTCCCGTTCAAACAGGTTGACCATCCGGTCGTTGCTGATCGCCACATTGGGCTGCAGAATTTTGAAAGCCACCGGACGGTCTATCCCGAGGTGATAGGCGTTGTACACGGCGCCCATGCCGCCGATGCCGACGAGCGCTTCGATCCGATATTTGTCGGCGAGAATTCGGCCGACGAGATGGTACGGGTCCGGCAGAGAGAGCCGTTGATCGTCCTCCGGGCATATCCGCTGCCGACCGGGATAACGTCGTTGGCACCTGGGGCAGTATTTTACTTTGCCCTCTCTTGGGCTGTTTGAATCATCCAGCGGCTCCGAATGTGTCTGCCAGACGGGGACCTCAATAAAATCTTCAGCCGTTCGCTCCAATATGAGCAAAGATGACACCTGTTGATACAGGTCGTCATCGTCGGCGCACGCATGGCGTAGAAATCCGGTCCGTTCAGAAGGGTCGAGTTCCAGGGCGGCGTGGAAAAGTCCGCCGATCTCCTCATGCCTTTCGGGGGTCATTATTAATCTCCGATTGCTTTCGGTTAAGTTCGCGAAACAACCAGACTTTGGCTAACTTCCAATCCCTTTTGACGGTCTCCGGCGATACCTTGAGCGCCTGGGCTGTCTCCTCCACAGTCAACCCGCCGAAGTAACGTAAAGCAACTACCCTGCCCTGTCTGGCGTTGAGCGCGGAAAGCTTGTCGAGCGCCTCGTTGAGCGCAAGCAATTCCGCATCCGGGTTTTGCGAAGCTAACATCGCCTCCTCCAGGGGCGCCTGAGGGAGGCCACCGCCCCGCTTGGCGGCCATTCGAGCGCGGGCCAAGTCCACAAGGATCTGCCTCATCAAATTGGCGCAGACGGCGAAGAAATCATTACGATCTTCGCAAGCCATCTGACTTTGATCCACCAAGCGCAGATATACTTCATTGATCAGCGCAGTGGGCTGCAGCGTGTGCCCCGGAGGCTCACGGTTCATAAAGATCATGGCTCGCCGGTGGAGTTCCTGATAGACCAGTGGCAGGAGTTGATCAAGCGCGGCTTGATCCCCATTACGCCAATCCAAAAGCATCCGTGTGACAGTGTGAGGCTGGATCAGTCGCATATAAATATTTCGATGTTTTTCTGGGTCCGGCGCGTCCATTATAAGTCGCCCCCCGCCCTTCTTCACAGCAAGCTCCGAGGCAAAGAGGTAAAAAAAAATATTTTTGAGCTGTTACCTTTTTTTCACTTGGTTTCCGCACTTAAGAGTGAAAGAGGGTATGCGCCGAAACCGCAATGCGATGGCGGCGCCTAACAAGTTATTGCCCTTATTTTGAATTGCGACTCCCCCAATTATTGCGTCCACAGCCAGGGTGACACGCCGGCAAGGAGCCTTTCACAGCCACCGGCGTGGAAATTGAAACGGTGTCGGCAGCTCGTATGTGAGCGACAGTATTCAAGCCGTCGCAGGCAAATGAGCTGCTGACTCAGTTTTTTTACGGAATCTAGGAACCTATGCGCGAACGTGTATTAATCCGACTCACCCAGAATGGCGGTCCTCTGCGCCTCGACAGGATCTCTTCCGAAGGCGTCGTGCTCAATTCGGGGTCAGACGCCTGGCCGCGCGGGCTGACGTTGGAATTTGACGCCGACAGGCCGATCACCCGCCTACGGATGGATCAAGTGCGACAAATCAAAGGTTGGGGGAGCAAAGAGTACAAACTCAAACTTTCGCTTCAGGACGAGACATTGGCAGTGACTGGCGTTGATCCGACAACGCTGCCGGTTGGGCGATATTGGTTCAGGCTGCAAATCGGGGATCTGATTCTGCCGAAGCAGCGCATCAGCCTCGATCTGAAAGAGAATCAGGATACTTTGATTGAGGTTGAAGCCATGACAGACCCACGACAGGTTGAATTATTGCTCGACTCTCCCAACGTTGATCAGCAAATCCGGCGCGTGCTCGCGCAATCGGAACTTGACGGCTTGACGTTAATGAATTGGCTGGCTGATCCTCAGCCGCGGCCGAGCCGCAAAGCCTGCTTATTGAACCTGCTGGCGAAACTCCGCGCGGCCCCGGATCTGAGCGAAACGCTGCTGAAGCACATACGCCAGATTCTCTTCGCCGATGTAGACCGTTGTTACGCCGCCGTAGACGGCGAGTTGTTCGACCGGCTCAAAGAGCTCACTCACCAAGCTGATAAACCGTTCTCCGCCGACCCTCCGCCCCCGGCGCCGATTCATCGCAATTTGTTACGCCGTATAAGGAGTATGGAAGGCGACGCGGACAAATTCCGCTTTCACGGCTTCAGACAGCGGGGAAATAATAGTCTGCGGGTGATCGTCGCCGTTCCGCCGGGCGCCGATTCGTCGCGCCGTTTCTACGCCGAGCTCGACATCGACCTCGGCGCCCCGGAGCGTGGCTTTGAAGGCTTCTACATCCATCTCGGTGAATTGCTCTCGCCTGACAAGATCGATCATCTTAAACTGAGGGAGAAATTGGCGACGGATCAGACTGTTCGAGAATTCTTGTACTATCGTGTAATCGACGAATAACTCTCGACCAGGGGACCGGAAGCCTTGAGGAGGATTACCTATGCGCAAACTCACAGCGGAAGCCACTCACGCTCGGGACCATTCCACAACCGACGACTCGCCGCGGAAACGGAAGCCCGAAAAGCCCGTCAAATGGCTGCTGGGGCGCCAATTACTACGCAGCATGAAGGGAATTCTTCTTTACACAGCTTACGGGAGACAACTCGACCCGCGCGACTGGATGCGGCCTGAGGCTTTCCCAAAACCGGCGGAACCCGGCTGCTTAGAGTTCTGGCGAGAGCAAAGGCTCAAGCGCGAGCATCCAGAAGCGTTGGCGGAAGCGCTGCCGGAAGCGCTAGAGGAAGAGAAGAAGAAGAATAGGTCTGAAGCGGATTATTGGCGGGAAAAAGGCGAGTTCTGGTTCGACTATATCTCTGACACCGGCGACGGAACGCTGGCCACATATAGCATCGCCTATCTCTGCCTGAGCGATCTATACGCGCCGCAGGCGCTCAAGGTCGGCGATGAAATCAAGACTTGTTCGAACAAGGGAGAGATCAAGACCGCCGTCAGCATCTTGCCGCGCGGCGAGTTCCTCTTCGTTGGCGGCGATACCGCCTACCACGTGTCAGACTATATGACGCTGGCGCGCCGCGTTCAGATCCCCTTCGAATGGGCGTATAGCGACGTCGCCGATGAGCGCCGGAAATCCGGCGCTCACGTTAATCCGGAAGAGGAACCGAATCGCCCCCTCTTCGGCATTCCCGGTAATCACGATTACTACGACCAGCTCAACGGCTTTCGGCGACAGTTTCACGCCCCGGTCAGAGAAGAGCGAACGCACGGTTTTTATCCGGAGACGAACAAGCCTGTGGAACTGGCCACACGGCCGCACCTCTATCTGCCGGGATTCAATCGGTACCAGCAGGCGAGCTATGTCGCATTGCGCCTGCCGTTCGACTGGCGCCTGTGGGGACTCGATACCGAGGTCGGGCAGGTTGACGAGCGGCAACAAAATTTTTTCCGCGGCCTGTGCGAACCGGATCTTCAGGGCGGCGACAAGATCATTCCCCCAAAGAAGCTGATCGTCGCCACCTGCGCTCCTACCACCGTGTTCGGCAAACTGGCTTCTCGGGACGACAAAAAGTCCGCAGGCGCTTTCGAACAACTCGGGCTCGATCAACTCTTCCTGCCCGAAAAGCGCGAAGACGGCTCGTATAAGGCGCTCATTACCGCCGGCGACGCGCGGATGAAACCGGGCGAGTGCCGTCTCGATATCTCCGGCGACGTGCACCATTACGCCAGATACTGGGGGCCAAAGCCGAGCAAGCCAGCTCAGGTCCGCAAAGGAGCGAAGGCGCCAGCGCCAAACGCCGAAAGCTACGCTTCAGTGGTGTCGGGCATAGGCGGCGCGTTCCATCATCCGTCGGAGACTTACGTTGATCAAGTGCAGGAGCAGGCGCTATATCCTTCGGAAGAGGAATCTACGGGAACGGTCGCGCAGAGGATCTTCAACCCCTATCAGATCGCTGACGGCGGATACGTCTGGCTCGCCGGATTGGTCAGCGCATTCATCATCTGCTTTGCGACAACCATGACGCCGAGCGGCAACGAGTTCATCAACAATCTTTTCTCCGCCGCGGCTTTCAAAAAGCTCTCCGACGAGGGTTGGGGAATGCGAATAGGAGCGGCGCTTTTGCTTCTCTCTCTTTTCCCGCTGATCTGGGCCGCCACCGGCAAAAAACTGTTTGAAAAAGCCCCAGGAAAGATCTACGCCAAACCTGAACGAAAGCTCTGGACAATATTCGCGGCTTCATTCCTGGCGCTTGCAGTCGGATTTTTTCTTCTAGGTCACGACCGTTCGAACATCGCGCTTTTCAGCAAGAGCCTGATCATCCAACTCTCGATCATTTGGGCGGGGGCGGCGATTGCCATGAGCATGCGGTACAGCGAGTTCCTCTTCGAAAAATCCCATTGGGTCTATATTCAATGGCATGACTGGGCTCTCACCTGGGCGCTGACAATCTCCGGCTGCCTGGGCGTCGCATCAAGCCTATGGTTCTTTGGCAAGAGCCTGGCGCCTGCGTATCTCGTTTCCGACTTGATTTTTATGTGGGTGGCAGGAGGGGGATTTTTAGGTTTGATCCTTCTACCCATCTCCGTAGGCGCCGATCTGTGCCAACCGAGAACGGCGATTCATAGCTCGGGCAAAAACGGAGCGGGCGCCTTAGGAAGAACATTTTCGAGAGGGCTGTTCGGCCTCTGGCACGCCATCCTGCAGATCGGCGCGCCGTTTCTGTTCGCCATTCAGATGACGATGATGACGCGGACGGCGGTGATAGCGTTGCTTGTGATCACGACGCTGCTGATCCTGGCAATGCGCCGGATCGGCCGCTCACTGTTGAAAGCCGGCCGCCGGAACGCGCTGGCCGTCGCCTGGGTAGCCTATGGGGCGCTGACGCTGGCCCTGCCCTGGTCGGTAAGGAAACTCGGCGCCCAGGCCGAATCGATCTTTCCAATCGAACTACACAGTGGTTTGTTTGCGCTGTGGCGCCCGTTGGTTGCGTGCGCGATCGGTCTGGTGATGTCCTGCGTTTGGTTCGGCTGGTATCTGGGCGTCTGTTTCGCTTTCAACGGGCACAACAACGAAGTCGGCGGCGCGTGCAGGATCGAAGAGTTCAAACAGTTCATCCGATTCCGCCTCACCGAGGACGGGCTGACCGGCTATGTCATCGCCGTCGATCAACCGAAGAGGCATGGGAGAGATCTCAAGCCCAGGGTGATAGACGTCTTTCACCTGCGAGTCAGATCCGCGGGCGGCGCCGAGGCGACCGCAAAGGAAGGAGGCGCCTGATGTCAAAGCCATTTGACGTCATTGTAATCGGCAGCGGATTCGGTGGCGCCGTGACTGCCTGTCGCCTGGCGGAGAAAGGCGCGAAGGTCCTGATTCTCGAAAGAGGCCGCCGTTGGGAGACCAAAGACTATCCGCGCGATCTCAATGACGCCTGGATTTACGATCCGAATGAACCGCATAAGCGTAACGGCTGGCTCGATTTCCGCTTTTTCGATGACATGGCGGTGGCCATGGGCGCGGGCGTCGGCGGCGGTTCGTTGATCTACGCCAATGTCTCTATCGAGGCGAAGCCGTGGTTGTTCAAGAAAGGTTGGCCGCAGGAAATCACCTACGAGGAATTGGCGCCCTACTATGACCGGGTGGGTAAGACGCTCAACGTGCAGACCGTCCCGGACAATCAATTGACCCGGCGCTTCCAGTTGATGAAAGAAGGCGCGGAGAGTCTCGGATACGGTGGACGGTTCTACAAACTGCCGCTCGCTGTGACTTTCGATAAGGACTGGAGTCCGGATCTCGAAGACCCATTCAACGACAAACACTCAAAGCCCGTCGAAAATGCTCAAGGCCAGAAGCAGGGCACCTGCGTGCATTGCGGCAACTGCCCTATCGGCTGTAAGGTCAAGGCCAAGAATACTCTCGATCTCAACTACATCCCATGGGCTGAAAAACACGGCGCGGAAGTCCGTCCATTGCACGTGGTCCGTTACATTCAACCGGAAAAAACCTGGCCGGGAAACGTTGGGTATCGGGTCTACTTCGACCGAATCATAGACGGCCAATTGATTCCCGGCAGCGAGAGCGCGAAACGCGTGATCGTCGCGGCCGGCTCGCTCGGCTCCACGGAGTTGTTGCTTCGCTGCCGCGACCAGTACAAGTCGCTGCCTAACCTGAGCAGGTTTTTGGGTCGAAATTGGAGTTCGAACGGCGACTTTCTGACGCCCGCGACTTACGACAATCGCAAGGTCTCGCCCACACAGGGCGTGACGATCAGTTGCGCGATTGACTTCCTGAATGAAGACGAGAATGCGCCACAGTTCTTCATCGAAGACGGCGGGGCGCCTAACGAGCTGCGGAATTACCTCAAATCGATGGATCCCGGCGGTCATCAAATCCCACTGGCGCGGGCGGCGCTGAAAACGTTGGTTGAGTTGATGGGGCCGGATGATCCGTTCGGCAATGTGATGCCCTGGTTTGCGCAGGGCGTTGACGCGGCCGACGGGCGTCTTTACCTGGGGCGTCCCTGGTACGCCTTCTGGCGCAAGAAAAGGCTCCAGATGGACTGGGAGATCGAACGCTCCAAACCGGTGATCACGGCGATCATCAATATGCACAAACTCCTCTCTGCCGCCACGGGCGGCAGGCCGCAGGTCCCGCTTTTCTGGACGGCCTTCAAGAGCCTGGTTACGCCCCATCCGCTCGGCGGCTGCAACATGGGCGTGGATGCGACCAGGGGCGTGGTTGATCACCGCGGCGAAGTCTTCGGCTATCCGAATCTTTTCGTGGCTGACGGCGCAATCATCCCGGAAGCCATAGGCCTCAACCCGTCACGCACTATCGCGGCGCTGGCCGAACGCATCGCGGCTTTGATCACCGTGTGAAAACCACTTCGTCGTCGCGGGCCGCCCGCGGCTCCTATAAGAATAAGGACACTACCTATGGCGCCACCTGAAGTCCCTGTAGAGCAGACAAGGCTGGAATTTACTGAAGAGATGAAGGGCTACGTGACGACCGGGGAGAGCGATTTCGATCGTGGTTTCCAAACAGGCCGCGAATTGGGCAACTCCCTGATGGTCCACCTGACGATCAAGATTGATGACGTCGATCGTTTCGTCACTGACCCGCGTCATGAAGCGACGGCCGAAGGCTACGCCCGCTGCGCGGCGCTCGGCGGCGACCTGCCGGTCGAGCGAGGCGTCTTCAATCTCTTCGTGGATGAAATCGATCCGGCGCGCAAGCTGATGCTCTATCGCCTGTTTCTGCGCGGCGCCGCAGGCGAGTCGTTGACGATGACCGGTTTCAAAGAGATCAAAGACGATCCGGGCTTCGACGTCTGGCGCGACGCAACCACACTCTTTACGCGCATCCTGCGCGGCCACGTCAGCGCCGCCGAAGAGGCGCAGGCGGAAGCCGTCGCGTCGGGCGTCATCCAGATCCATCCTCTCGACTTCCTCAAGCAAATGACCACCTTCGAAGCTGACGGGCCAACGGCGGTAGCCAGAGCCGCGGCGTTCACCAAATTCGGCAAATTGTTTCTTGGCGCCCTGTGGGAAGTCTACGTGCGCGATTTCACGGCTTCGTCGCCTAATAACTGATTTTGCCGGGGACGCCTTCCGCCGCGAGTTTCATCACCGTCTCCGGACCTTTCCGCGACTCAGCCAGCGCGGCGCGGAACTTTTGACAATCCACGAGGATAGGACGTAAAAACTAAGCCTCACGGGTGTTCACTAAAATAGGACCACTACACCATATTTCTCGAACTTGACTTTAGAGTAAAGGATCTACATCCCTATGATTATTACTCACGCCGCATCGCGCCGCGACTTCCTGCTCGCTTCAATGGGGCTGGCGGCGGCCAGGATCGCGCGCCCGCAAGCCGCCCAGACATTAACCGCCGGACAGGTGATTGATCGCATCAAAGCCAATGTCGGCATTCCGTGGCGCGCACAGACCGTTGACAACATCATTGCCGGCGCAGCGGAAACGCCCGTCAAAGGGATCGCGACGACGATGATGGCGACGCTCGATGTAGTTCGACGCGCCGCCGCGAGCGGGAAGAATATGGTGATCACGCACGAGTCGACCTTCTTCTCGCACCAGGACCAGACCGAACAACTCCTGCAGGATCCCACCTATCAGTTCAAGCTCGATTTCCTCAACAAAAACAACATGGTCGTGTTCCACTTCCACGATCATTGGCACGGGCGTCGCCCGGACGGCATTGCGACGGGCATGATGCGGGAATTGGGTTGGGAGAAGAACGCCGACCCGCAGAACCCACGGATGTTTTCGTTTCCGGGAGCGCCGCTCGCCAGCTTCGCCAGGGAGATGGAGACGAAGCTGAAGATTCGAACGATGCGTGTGTTGGGCGACCCGGAACTGCCGGTCAGGCGCGTGATCACGAGCTGGGGTTATGTGAGCCAGACTCCGGGCATCCCGTTTCTTGCGCAACCCGACGTTGACGTTCTGGTGGTAGGGGAGACGCGCGAGTGGGAGTTGGTCGAGTATGCGCAGGACACGATAGCGTCGGGCAAAAAGAAGGGGCTGATTGTTCTGGGCCATGTGGTCTCGGAGCAAGCTGGTATGAAGTATTGCGCCGAATGGCTGAAGGGGTTCATCAAAGAGGTTCCGATTGAGTTCATCGCGGCGGCTGAACCATTCTGGCGTCCCGACAACCCTGTACGCTGACCCGGCGGGGTGAGGTGTTGATAGATATGGAGGACAGATTATGTCATTGACTCGCGCATCATGTTTTTTTGCCATGCTGATAGCGGCTTCACAGTTTGCGACGGCGGCCGCGCAAGCGCAGTCGCCGGGCAAAGATAACCACGGCCACATGAGCGAGAAGGGCGGCGTCTGCGTTGATGCGAAGCCCGGCGAAAAGCTGGAGGGTTTTGGCTGCTGGAATATTGCCAGCAGAGAAGTTTCGAAGTTTCCCGCAGGCGCTCTCTACTGGCATCTTGGCAAGTTCACGACGAAAGAAGCCGCCGAAGCCGCGAAAGGCGCCACAGGTCTGGTGGTCGAGGCCGAGGGGCGGGTCTGGCTCTTCAGCTTCGGCCCGAAGGACGCCGCGCCCAGGCAGGGAGAAAAGGTGGCGACAATCGGCCCGCTCAAAATGATCTCCGCCAGGTCGTATGGGATCGTGGTATCGCTCGCCATTCTGCCGCCTGGCGCGAAATCCGTGACGCACACTCATCCCGGCCCTGAGGCGTGGTACATGCTGGCTGGTGAGCAGTGTCTGGAGACTCCTGAAGGAGCGAGCAAAGCCAGGGCAGGTGAGAGCATGACTGCGCCTCCCAACACGCCGATGAAACTGACGATCACCGGGACGTCCCTACGGCGCTCACTCGTCGTTGTTATACACGACTCCTCCCGGCCGCGGAGCATTCCCACTAATGAGTGGAAGCCATCGGGGGCTTGCGACGCGGGGTTATCGCGATGAAGTCTTTCTCGCTCGATCTCGCCTCATCGTCCTGTGCAGACGTATAATCATGAATCATGAAACTCAAAGTGATAGTTCACGAAGCTGAAGAAGGCGGTTATTGGGCGGAAGTCCCGGCGATCCCGGGGTGCGCAACGCAGGGCGATACATTTGAGGAATTGCTTAGCAATCTTTACGAAGCTATCGAAGGGTGTTTGTCCGTAGATGTCTCTCCCGCCCAGGTCGCAACAGGCGATCGCGTGCTGGAGATCGCAGTATGAAAGCGGTTTCCGGCAAGGAGTTCACTAAACTACTCGAGCGCCATGGCTGGTCGTTGTTGCGTGTGCAGGGCAGCCATCATATTTACGGTAAAGCTGGGAGCGACGTCCGACTTTCTGTCCCGATTCACGGGAATCAATCGCTCAAAACGGGACTGCTCCGCCACCTCATGAAACTGGCTGACATCAAAGAAGCCGATCTGTAATCCCATTGGCTATGAATCAGCCCCAGCGTTACGCGCAACAAATCCGAACCACCTGTTGTGTTGTCGGCGGCGGCCCAGCCGGAATGATGCTCGGCTTGCTCCTCGCGCGCGCCGGCGTTGAGGCGATCGTGCTCGAAAAGCACGCGGACTTCTTCCGCGATTTTCGCGGCGACACCATCCATCCCTCCACACTGGAGCTGCTGCATGAGCTGGGGATGCTCGATGAGTTCTTGCGACTGCCGCATCAGGAACTGCGCCGGGTGAAGGTCAAGTTCGAGGACAAGGACATAGTAGGCCCAGACTTTTCGCATCTGCCGACGCGCTGCAAATTCATCGCCATGATGCCGCAATGGGACTTCCTGAACTTCCTCACCGCGCAGGCGAAACGCTACCCGACATTCCAGTTGTTGATGAACACCGAGGCCACTGGCCTAATTGAAGAGGGCGGGCGCGTCGCCGGCGTGAGAGCGAAGACGGAGCAGGGCGAGCTGAATGTACTTGCCGACCTGGTCGTCGGGGCCGACGGGCGGAGTTCGGTCATGCGTGAGCGAGGCGGGATGGAGGTACAGGATTTCGGCGTGCCCATTGACGTGCTCTGGTTTCGAGTCGCGAAGACCGCCCCTGAAACTGAGCCGGCGTTAGGACGGGTCAGGAACGGAAAGATGCTGGTCACAATTGATCGCGGCGATTATTACCAGTGCGGCTCAATCATTCGCAAAGGCGCGTTTGAAGAGATCAAACGACGCGGATTGATGGCGTTCCGCGAAGAGATCGTCAGCGTCGCGCCCTTTCTGCAGGGCGCGATTGGCGAAATTGATGATTGGGACAAAGTCAAACTCCTCACCGTGCAGGTAAACCGGCTCCGCCAGTGGTATCGTCCTGGTTTGCTCTTCATCGGCGACGCCGCGCATGCAATGTCGCCCGCCGGCGGCGTCGGCATCAATCTGGCGATACAGGACGCGGTGGCGGCGGCCAATCTGCTCGCGGACAAGCTCCGGCAGGGAGATTGCGGGATCGATGATCTGCGCCGGGCGCAGCAGAGGCGGGAATGGCCCGCGCGCATGACTCAGAACATCCAGGTCTTTATTCATCGCCAAATGTTCGGGTCGACGTCTGATCCTGAGAGGGCTCTCTCTATTCCATGGCCTGTGCGCGCGCTTCTCTGGTTACTGACTCCCCTGCTGCGCCGCGTGGCCGCGCGGGTGATCGGCATAGGCCTTCGCGCGGAACGCATACGGACGCAAGAAAGATCGCCTCAAAGTACAGTATGAGGGAATGTGAGTTGCGATGCTCTACACAAGTTCGATTGAAAGTGTGACAGCGGAGAATCTTGACGGCTTTTTTGTCGGCTGGCCGAATCGCCCCTCTCCTCAAACACATATTGAACTCTTGAAAAACAGTGACGAGATTATTCTGGCAATAGACGAACACACTGGTAAAGTCGCCGGCTTCATTACTGCGTTAACGGATCGGACATTATCCGCATACATTCCTTTTCTTGAAGTCCTGCCAGCATATCAAGGCCAGGGTGTGGGAAAAGAGTTGGTCAGGAGGATGTTGGAAAGATTGAGTGATTTGTACGCAGTTGACTTACTATGCGATCCGGAATTGCAATCGTTCTACGCGGGCGTGGGAATGCGGCAAGCGCATGGAATGATGATTCGTAAGTACGAACGCCAAGCAGGCAACGAGTAATGACGTCGCGCCCGCAGCATAAAGCCTGGGTCATAACAAAGTGACAACCATCAATTGGGGGGAAACCATGAAACGATTTCTGAGAAGTTTTCTGCTGTCGTTCGGCGCGCTCTTCATCGTCACGGCCATCATCGCGAACACGGCGCGCGCGGATGTCAAATTGCCCGCGATCATCTCCGACGGGATGGTTTTGCAGCAGGAAATGCCGGCGCCGCTGTGGGGCTGGGCCGATGAAGGCGAATCGGTCACCGTGGAATTTCAGAACCAGAAGGTCACGGTCACCGCCAAAGACGGCAAATGGATGGTTAGATTGAAGCCGCTCAAGGCCGGCGGCCCGTTCACGCTCACCGTCAGCGGCAAGAACAGGATCGAATTGAAGAATGTGCTGGTCGGAGAGGTCTGGATCTGCGGTGGGCAATCGAACATGGGATGGCGGCTCAACCAGTCCGACAACGCCGAGGCCGAGATCGCCGGCGCGAAATACCCGCTTATCCGCCTCTTCACCGCGCCACGCGCGGAAGTTGACGCGCCAGTGACCGACGTGAAGGCCGTATGGAAAGAATGTTCGCCTGAGACCGCCGCGACGTTTTCCGCCGTCGGCTATTACTTCGGACGCGACTTGCATAAGGCGCGCAATGTGCCCGTCGGGTTGATCAACAACGCCGTCGGCGGCTCGCCCGCCGAATCGTGGACGAGCGCCAGCGTTCTCAACAACGACGCCGAATACAAGCAGTTCGCCGCCGATTATCCGAAGCGAATGGAGCGGTACGAAGGGGAGTTGGCGAAATACAAGGAAGACGCCGAGAAGGCGAAGGCCGAAAACAAGCCTGCGCCGCGCGCTCCCGGCAAACCGTGGATGCCTTCGGGGTTGTACAACGGGATGCTCGCGCCGCTTGCGCCCTACGCGATCAAAGGCGTGATCTGGTATCAGGGCGAAGCGAACGCCGGGCGCGCTTATCAATACCGCCGCCTTTTCCCGACGTTGATCCGCGACTGGCGCGCGCTCTGGGGACAGGGCGATTTCCCATTCCTATTCGTGCAACTGGCGGCCTTTGGCCCGAATTCGCAGAAGCTCGGCGAAAGCGACTGGGCGGAGTTGCGCGAGGCTCAATTGATGACGCTTTCCGCTTCGCCGAAGACCGGGATGGCCCTGGCGATTGATGTCGGAAATTACGACAGCATTCATCCGACCAACAAACAGCCTGTGGGTTCGCGTCTTGCTCTCGCCGCGCGCGCGGTCGCATATGGCGAGAAGATCGTTTACTCGGGCCCGGTCTATCAATCAATGACGATCGAAGGCGACAAGGTGGTCTTGAGCTTCAACCACACCGGCGGCGGATTGGAAGCCCACGGCGGCGAGTTGAAAGGCTTCATCATCGCGGGCGACGACAAGGTCTGGCGCGAGGCGAAGGGCGAAATCAAAGGCGACCGCGTGGTCGTGTCCAGCCTGGAAGTGGCGAAGCCTGTGGCCGTGCGCTACGCCTGGGCGAAATATCCGACCTGCAACCTGTACAACAAAGAAGGGCTGCCCGCCACGCCGTTCAGGACTGATGACTGGCCGGGCATTACGCAAACAAAGATGACTCCGTAGCCGGTCACAAAATGAGTTTTCGAACGCAAAGGGGCAAAGGGTCAGAGGTTTACTTTCGAAGTATTTCTTCGACCCTTTGCCCCTTTGCCCCTTTGCGCTGATAAGATGACTCCGAGAGGTTTTCCACGAAATGTCACGCGCTGATCAGTCTAAGGACGCGCCGTTGAGGGCGGACATCCGCCGGCTGGGCGATCTGCTGGGCGAGACGCTCAAGCGGCTAGGCGGCGAGCGCCTTTTTGAGATCGAAGAAAATGTCCGGGCGCTCTGCAAACAACTTCGGGGCGCGCAGGCTTCCAGGAAGACGACCGGCGAGGGGGCGGCCGCCACTGAGAGAGAGCTTAAACGGTTACTTCAGCGATTGAGTATCGACGAGACGATAGGGGTGATCCGCGCCTTCTCGGTCTACTTTCAACTGGTCAACATCGCGGAGCAATATCACCGCATCCGTCGCAAACGTTTCTACGAACTGCGCACGCCCGATCAGCCGCAGCGCGGGTCGTTGTCCGAAACACTGAGAGGGTTGCGAAAAGATTTCTCCGACGCGGAGCTGTTGCAGCGCGTGGTTGATCGCCTGGAGATTATGCCGGTGATGACCGCGCACCCGACCGAAGCCGCGCGGCGGACCTTGCTCGAAAAACATCGGCGCATCGCCGACCTGCTCGCCGATTTCGACGATGAAAATCTGGCCCCGCGCCGCCGCGACGAATTGCAGGCGCGTCTCGCGGCCGAAGTCGAATCTGTGTGGCAGACAGACGAGGTGCGCCACACGCAGCCAACGGTGCTCGACGAAGTCAATCACGGGCTTTATTACTTCGACGCGACGTTGTTCGACGCCGCGACGGCGGTACTCGACGAGCTGGGGCGTAAGTTGGAAGAGAACTTTCCCAGCGTCAAACTGCGCGACGGCGCGACGCCGCTCCGGTTCGGCTCCTGGATCGGCGGCGACCGCGACGGCAATCCTTTCGTAACTCCCGAAATCACCTGGGAGACGCTGCGTCTGCAGCAGCGCCTGGCCTTGCGAAAGTACCGCGACGCCGTGGCCGGCCTGAGCCGCCGTCTGAGCGAATCATCGCGCTTCGCCCCGCCGACCGACGAGTTGAGGGAGTCGTTGAAAGCCGACGCGAAGCTGCTGCCGGCCGTCGCCGCTGAAGTCGTCGCGCGCAACGCCGAAGAGCCTTACCGCCAAAAACTCTCATACATTTACGCGCGGATCGAAAACACGCTTCGCCGAAACCGCGATTTGGCTTCGGCGCTGCGACTGACCGAAGAACACACGTTGATTTCGATCCGGCCCGGCCTGCCGGTCGTCGCCGCGCTCACCCGCTCCGACGCGGACGTCGTCAACGTCTACCGCGACGGCTCGTCGCTCTGGGAAGATTTGAGGCTGGTGCGCGACAGTTTACGCGCGGGCAAGGCCGTTTACGCGGCCCGCGCAGTTGACCGTCTGATGCGACAGGTGGCGGTCTTCGATCTTCATCTGGCCACGCTCGATCTGCGGCAGCACAGCGAACGGCACGCGGCGGCCCTCTCCGAAATCACTCGCGCGCTCGGGCTCAGCGATTACTCGCGGATGAGCGAAGACGAGCGGGTCGAATGGCTCACGCGCGAACTCGACACGCCGCGCCCGCTTGTGGCCACTGACGCGCATTTCGGAGCCGAAACTACCGAGACGCTCAATGTTTTCCGCGTCGCGCGCCGCGCGCTTGATGAGATCAGCCCGAGCGCGATCCGCACATACATTATCAGCATGACGCGCGAGGTCAGCGATCTGCTGGCCGTACTCGTTCTCGCGAAAGAGGCGGGACTGGTAGGGCGTGGAATGGGGAGTGGGGAGTGGGGAGTGGGGAGTGGGAACAGCGTCTTTTCCACATTCCCCATTCCCCATTCCCCACTCCCCATTTCTGTCTCCCCACTATTTGAAACCATCGAGGACTTGCGGCGCGCGCCTGAAGTGATGCGGCGATTGTTCGAGCATCCGTTCTATCGCCGACAACTCGCCACGCAAGGCGACTCGCAGGAGGTGATGATCGGTTATTCGGACAGCAGTAAGGACGGCGGCATTCTGACTTCGAGTTGGGAGCTGTATAAAGCGCAGGAGCGTCTGTGGGAAGTGGCGCGCGCGCATGGCGTCGAACTGCGACTGTTTCATGGTCGCGGCGGCACGGTCGGCCGCGGAGGCGGCCCGAGCCACGAAGCGATCATGGCCCAACCTCCCGACACAGTGGCGGGCCGTATCAAGATAACCGAGCAGGGCGAGGTCATTTCGTCGAAATACAGTTTAGCCGAGATCGCGCTGCGCAGCCTGGAGTTGACGACCTCGGCCGTCATCTCCGCGAGTCTTCCGCAGGCGGCTCAGGACGCCGGTAAGCTCTCACGCTGGAAAGATGTGATGGAGGAAATCTCGGTTCAGGCGTTCGCCGCCTATCGCCGCTTCGTGCGCGAGACGCCGGGTTTTTACGACTACTTCGTTCAGGCCACGCCAGTCGAAGAGCTTCAACATCTGCGCATTGGATCACGTCCGGCGAGGCGCCAATCAGGCTCGAAGAGCCTGGACGACCTGCGCGCGATCCCGTGGGTCTTCGGCTGGACGCAGAGCCGCCACCTTCTGCCTGGATGGCTGGCCGTCGGAACCGCGCTCGAAGATTTCATCGAATCGCGCCCGCGCGAGAACCTGAGGTTGCTGCGCGAGATGTACCGGGAATGGCCCTTCTTTCACAGCACGGTCTCGAACATCGAGATGACATTGGCCAAGGCCGATTTCCTAATCGCCCGCCAATACGCCTCGCGGACGCTCGACCGGAGCCTGGGCCGGCGCATATTTCGCATGCTCGAAGAAGAATACGAGCGCGCCTGCCGCGTCACGCTTCAGATCACTGGCGAGAGGCGGCTGCTCGATCAATCGCCCGTGCTCCAGCGGTCAATCTCCGTGCGCAATCCTTATGTCGATCCGCTCAGTTTCTTGCAGGTCGAATTGCTGGCCCGCCGGCGGCGAAAAGACGGGAAGACCGAAACCACCGCCCGCGACCGGGAGAAACTGCTTTACGCGATACTTCTGACGATCAATGGAATAGCGGCGGGAATGCGAAACACAGGCTGAGTTCCATAAGGACCCGCCCGCTTACGGTCGCGACATTATCTTGTGAACTTAAGCAGGCGGGTGGGATTTCGATCACATTCATCCATATTCATCAGGGAACAGGACTGGTATATATCACTTTGGCGTTTCCGTTCGTTGCGCGAAACACCGCATACATGCGCCCCTTTATCGTCTTGACCTCGAAGCTGACCGGCGTATCGTCTATGGTAATCGAACTGACTTGACCTCCGCGTCCTTGATTGGGAATCATCGCATAGACATTGTTGACGCCGTCGTTAATGACTATCCTAAACTCGAGTTGCGTCCCATTCCAGACAGGCTTGGTGAACCCCGATGAGTTTCTTCCGTCAAGCCAGGTAAGCAATTGTTCCGCCGATATCAGCGAAACATCGCGCGCCCTCGCGGAATTCAGGATCGTCGCGGCGAATTGATCTGTGTAGTCGTAACGCGCGCCGAAAACGCCGTAAAACCCTTCAGGGCCGAGCGCTTTATCGAGCAGGCTGTTAACGCTGTCAGAAGTGTTGTCGGTTTCATTATTGAGGTGCATCGCCGCCTGGTAGACGAAGATAATTGAGCCGTCCAGATCCACGTAAGGCATGGGAATGCCCGAACCAGTCATGAATCCCGGACGGTTTTGAACCCATTGCGTCGGCCAATAGTAATAAGTCGCATCAAGGCGGATGCGGAGTTCGCGGTTGAGCTCGACATTGGGAAGAGTCGCCCAATCTGTCCATACCCCACAATGGATGCGATTCGTCCTTCCCGGAAAAAATCCGTATTTCGCACTGAACGAGTCCTGGGCGTTTGTAATGATTGAATTGAGCGTTTCAGGCGTCCAATTTTCGCAGTTTGTAGTTATATGTGGGCCCACTTCGAAGCGCTGATTAAAATATGTGAGGGCTTGATCTGTTGTCAGCCCCGTCTCGGGAGACACCCATGATGTCGCGCGGTAGCATTCCCAATCCGCGACGGAACAATTCGCCGGGCTTGCGGCGTTGAGCATGTCGAATGTGGTCTGGGAGCCGTCCGGTGTGCCGCGATCATCGCCGGTCATCAGGATGACGGCCTTCTTCATGTTAGGGAGATACCAGACTCGCGGCAGCGGAATCTTGTCCGCGTTCATCGAGAGTATAAGGTTAGCAAGGAACCGCTGTAGCTCGTCGGCCTGCGGGATCGCCACTTTATCCAGATTTATATAATTGGGCTCAGCGCCGCTGAAGAAAAGATCGTTCGTACGGATTATCGAATCACCGTCGCGGTCCTGCCCCGCCCATTCCGGATTTCCCTGCCTGGTATAGATAATGGATTGCGCGAGGTCGAAGGCAAACGCCGCCACCTGTCCACCGTTTGTTCCCACCGAACGAAGCGTAACCGCTGGATTGGGAGTCGCCTCCGTTGGACTGGAATAGAGGGTCGCGACCTGCCGCGTGTCTCCCTCGAGCGTATAAAGGTCGGCAGTCCCGTGGTATTGAATAGTTTCGCCGACAATACCCGCGCCGGGCTCCCGACTGGTGTCGACCTGCAAATAGGCTTCGGACCGAGAAGCGGCGGCATTGCTGATTCCAAGTAGCGAAGCGAGTTGTTCGTCCGGACGCATTGCGATCAACTTACCGCCCCTGGCAACCCAATTGCTGAGCCTTGTTATATCCGCAGGGATGAGCGGCGTTTCGCCCAGGATGATCACGTCGTGTTGAGACAAAGATAAGTCGGTAGCCTCCCCTATGTCATAGACGCTGATATTACGGAATCCCTCGGCGCGGAGGATTTCCTGGTAATACTTCGCGAACTTGTTTCCCCTGGTGGAGGTAAGGACAAGAATGGATTCCCCGCTAATGGGCGGCTCAGTAGAAAAGAACCATGTGTAATCGTAAGCGAGCGGGGTTCCCTCCGAATCAGTAATGTGAGGGGCGGCGGAGCCTCCCTTGTAAGTCACCGTATACACCTCGCCGAAATGTAACAGGCGCTCCGGCGTGATTGTGACTACGAGAGTGCTCGCGTCATATGAAATATTGGCTGGAACCAGGTTGTTCTCCTGATCGGTCAGCATGACGGTTGAAGCGTTCAGGCTGGCGGGATCGAGCGCTTCCGAGAAGAGGGCCGCCGGCCTGGCTTTTGTCGCGCCGAAGGGGATGTCCCCAAGCCCTGCCTCAATAACCCGTGGAGCTAAGGCCGACGTGTCCCTGAAAACCACGTCCACCCAATAGTTCGTCGACATAGAAGTTTGACTCGGGAATTCTCCTATCGGGCCGATAACTCCATTGCCGCCCACATCGGCGCTTCTCGGGGCGTGCAATGGGCCGTTGTCCCTGCCCTGCGACTCGAAATATCCAGGGTCCGCCACGTAATGCCCATTCGGAGCGGAGTAGGAGACGACGTATGTCGTATTCGCCACGATCGGGATCGGTTGAGGGAAAGCAAGCTGATACCATCCGGTCCTTGATTCGTCACCGAATGAGAAGGAACCGAGCAGCGTTCCCGAACTGGTCCAGAGGCGCCCCATACGAGGCTCGTGAAACGTCGTGTCTCCTTTGTAAAACCTGATACCGGTAACGACGCCGACGTGGTCGGAGCGGAATTTCAGTCCAAGTTCCTTAGGCTCAGGGTCATCTGTCGCAGGGTTGCTCGGCGCATCCTCAGGCGACCATATAGACAAGGATGGGAACGGCGGCGGCGGCGGCACTAGGGTAAATGACCAGATGTAATCGGCGGGAAGCGGTGCTCCTGCCGAAGTGGTGATTCGATTACCGACTGCGCCGCCCTTGAGAGTTATCGTATACGTCTGCCCTTGCTGCAACAGCGTGTTAGGTGTGATCAGGACCTTGAAAAGGCTCGGCACGTAGATACTCTTGGCGAGAATCGGGTTGGCTGTCGCGTCGGTCATCAGGACCGTGAAATCGTTCACGGTCGTGGGATCGAGCGCTTCCGAGAATATGGCCGCCGGCGCGATGCCGAGCGAAATATTAGTCGCGCCCGGCGCCGGCGTTACTGAAAGAACTCGCAGCGACGTTGTGAAAAGCCACGCTGTATCACCGAATGGAGGAATGCCCAACAGATCCTTTACTGTAGGTTCCGTGAGGCCGCCCCTGACCGTCACTGAATAGACGGCTCCCGTCAAGAGGGTGGCGGTTGGATCCAGTGTGGCGGTGCGTGAAGCCGCGTCATAGCTTACTGTAGCTGACACTAAGGCGCCGGATTGGTCTCGAAGCTCCACTGTCGAGTTGTTCACCGTCGCCGGATCCATATCCTTGCTGAAAGTAATGGTCACATTCGCATTCGGGAGCACATCGTTCGCCCCGTCCGCCGGAAAGTGCGATGTGATGGTCGGCGGCTCGGCGACTGTGACAACCACTGTCGTCGGGGGATCCTCCTGGATTCCGGTGGAGTCGACCGCTCGGCTTTTGATCGTCACTGTGCCGAGCGATGTGGCAGTCCAGATATAAACCCAGCCGACCGTCCCCGTAGCCGTGTTATAGGTATCTCCACCGTCAACAGACACGTCGACCCTGGCCACTGACCTACCGTCAGGCGCCGCCGCCGCCCCACTGATGACCACTTGAGATCCGATTACTATAGCCATCCCTGCTTTCGGGGACGAGATGATCGAAGTCGGTCGCAAGGTATTGGGAGTCGGAGTCGGAGTCGGAGTCGGAGTCGGAGTTGGCGTCGGCGTCGGCGTCGGATTCTGATTCGCTGGGGTGTTGGGGCTGCTTACCATGCCACACCCTGCGTAGAGCAGAATCGAACTTACCACTGCCAGTCCTATAAGAACCCCTAAGACGCTGATATATCGTTTGGTGAACCTCTGAAATCCTTGTGTCATATATCCCTCAATTCGGGCGCTCTGATCCGGCTCAAATCCACTCTGACAATTAATGCAATAATTGGAAAAGTATTTCACAGACACTTAAGCTGAGGATGGATTGGATAAATCCATGTTGGCTGGGTTACTTTCTCCTGACACTCAAATAATAATAATCTCCCGTCTCTTCCAGCGTCCCGTCCGACGCATGTCCCTTGAGGCTCAATTCATAATCGCCTTCCGCCAGAATACCGGCCGGCAACGTCAACACAATGGATCTAGCCGAGCCTGTTCGTTGGGCTTGCAACTTATCACGGCTCCATCTTTCTGCCCCTTCGGCCGTCGACAGCATGACCTGATATGTCTTGTACTCTTCTTCACCTTTCAGTTTGAGTCGCAGCTTTAACAAGCGAGCGCCTGCTGGGATGTACAGTTTCTTCATGCCCGTCCCCTGATCCCTGACAATCGAAGGCGCGAGCGCAAGCCATACCACGGACTGGTTCTGCGCCTGCCCACGGGACTGCGCCTGCGTTTTGCTCAACTCCTGACGCAGC
>DASTMP010000214.1:0-24315 GCA_035714085.1 Blastocatellia bacterium | reverse complement strand
CGCCGCAGTTTGCGTAACTGCGCGTGATGCCTTTCAATATGTCCTGATTGTCGAGGGCGTTAAGGTGGCGGTTGCGGAAGTTGGAGTAAGCCGAGCCGTGGTACTCGTTGGTTCCGCTCTTTGTGATAGTGATGAACTGGCCGCCGGTCGAGCGCGCGAACTCGGCCGAATACTGGTTCTGCAGCAGCGAGAACTCGGCGACCGAATCCGGCGAGATGTAGACCTGAGGACCGGTCACAGCTTTATCATTGTTGTCAATTCCATCCACAACAAAGTTATTATTGCGTGGGCGCTGGCCGCCGACCGAGCCACCCATCCCAACGCCGACGCCGCCGCTCGACGAGACGTTCGGCGCGATGAGCGCCAGGTTGTAGATGCCCGCGCCGGTTCCTGTTTGGGCCAGGTCACTTACCTGCCGCGCGGTGAAGCCTTTGGCAAGATTGGTCGTCGTCGTATCCACCAGTTCGGCGCCCCCCGCCGAGACCTCGACGACGTCATTCCGTACGCCGACCTCCAGGGTGACGCCCAAGTCTGTCGTCTGGTTCAACTGCACGCGCACGTCGGTGAGCGTGACCTTCTTGAAACCTTCGGTCTCGACCGTGATCTGGTAATCGCCGACAGGCAGGTTCTTGAATTCGTATTCTCCTGAGCCGGTGCTTTGTGTCGTTATAACGCTGTTGGTCTTCTTGTCCAGGATTGTGACTTTCGCGTTTGCCACGACCGCTCCAGTCGGGTCTTTTATGAGACCCCGCACATTCCCGGTGGTCTGCTGTGCGAAAGCGGCGATTGATAAAAGCGTCAAAGCCATCAGAACAGCAGCGACAAGCTCTATAAACCTAGGTGAACGCATAACTTTATGCATGGCTTTTTCTCCTTCTTGAAATTATAAAGGAACGGTTGAGTGGTTGGATTGGGGGAAACATCCACTTTTTTGGAATTGCATGACTTTCCAATTCGATTCTGCGGATTTTCTGATTGGCAATTTTCAAGCCAACTTTGATATCTCTGTTAAATAGCGATTTTACAGAATGTTGGCGAGCAAAGATCAATCAAAGGATTGCGCTTTTTGAATATCGATTCAGATTTATGGATATATTAGATGGAATGCCGAGGATAGGAGATATCTATACAAATTCTTACAAGGATAATCGATGACAACCAAGCTTTATTGGAACGACTCACACCTTACTCATTTTACCGCAGTCGTTATTGATTCCCGGATAGAGGGTGGGAAATGCATTGTCGTGCTTGACCATACCGCATTCTATCCGACCGGAGGCGGGCAGCCATGCGACACCGGCTTGATCAACGCTGCACGCGTGATTGACGTCGAGATTTCCGACGACGGTCGAATACTGCATCGCCTTAACTCAGACATTTCGTTCGCCGTCGGCGAAGAAGTCGCATGCGAGATTGACTGGCGCCGCCGCCGTGAAATGATTCAGCAGCACACGGGCCAGCACATCCTCTCGCAGGCCTTCTTCAGACTTTTCGGCGCCGAGACTAAAGGCTTCCGCATCACTGACCGTTCGACCGAAATTGATCTGACGCTCGAAGCCCAGCCCGACGAGATCGAGAGCGCGATCGCGCGCGCGGAAGAATTGGCCAACGAAGTGGTCTTCGACAACCGCGAGATCCGTGTTCACGCAGTTACTCCAGAAGAGGCCGCCGCATTGCCGCTGCGGAAAGAGAGCTTCGTCGCCGACTGCGTCCGCGTCATCGAGATCGACGATTACGACTGGTCGCCGTGCGGCGGCACGCACGCCGGACGCACGGGCGAGGTCGGGTTGATTGCCGTTCGCGGATGGGAGCGCGCCAAGAAGATGACGCGCGTCCATTTCCTTTGCGGCGTGCGGGCGCTCGATGATTATCGCGATGCCGTCCGCTCAGTTGACACGATTGCGCGGAAATTCAGTGTCGGCAGGGAAGAGGCCGAATCATCGGTGGCGAGATTGCTCGAAGAGAATAAACGCCTGTCCCGTCGCTCGCGGGAACTGGCCGGGATCGTCGCGTCGGTCGAAGCTCATGAACTGATCGAAGCGACGGAGCCGGTTGACGGAGCGCGGATCGTTTCAAGAGTCTTTGAAGACCGCGACATAGAGGAGCTGAAACTGCTGGCCCATCGCCTGGTTGATGCTGATAACGTGGTCGCGCTGTTGGCGTCGAAAGAAAGCGGGACGGCGCGCCTGGTCTTCGCCCGGTCCGCGAACCTCTCAGCGGACATGAATCCACTGATGCGGGCCGCGTGTGAGCGCCTGGGCGGCCGCGGCGGCGGAAAGCCCGAATTCGCGCAGGGCGGCGGGTCGAAGCTGAGCGAACTCGACAAGGCCTTGGAAGAAGCCAAGACAATATTAAAGTAATTGCTTGGCGCATAGCGGCATTTGAATATAGGCAGGTCATTTATGACCTGCCTATACCCGAGGCCGTCCCTACGGGACGAAGAGGGCCGCAGCAGTCGCACTAGAAGAAGAAAGAAAATCGTTTTTCGGCGACCGCGCGTCAGAGGGCCTTCAGCCCCTCATATAGCAGAAAAATCAGAGTCTGGAACAGTAACACGGCCGCCACGACATAAAACACCAGTTTGACGTTTTCCTTCTGCGACCCCACTCGACCGGCGACAAGGGCGCCTGAACGCTTCCAAGCGTCTGGCGCGGACGGGTTGAAACCGGTGGCGCGATAGTACGCTTGCATCTCCGCGTCTCCGTTCGCAAATTCAGCGAGTTTGCGCTCCGCCTCCACTCTTAAGGCGTTTGCCGCTCTCAATGCGGCCTCCATTTCGGCGAGCCTGCGCTCGGCGTCGAAGTTGGATTTTGCCTTTTCATTGTAGGCGTCGGCTTCCAATTCTATGAGCCTTCTTTCTATCTCGTCCCGGACCCGCCTCTCCGCTTCGAGTTGCGTGTAGAGTTGTTGGATCAGATCTTCGGGTTGACGGCTGGCATCCTCAGCGCTGGTCTGAGAGATGGCATCTTCTCTCGCCTTGACGGCAGCCTCGGCCTGTTCAATGTCGGCCTTGAATCTGGTCCAATCCATCTCCAGTTCACTTTTGAATTTGTTTTCGAGCGCCTGGGCCTTCTGCTCAGCCACGGTCCGCATCTCGATCTCGAGCTGCAACCTGGCCTCAGCGTCTTCGCGCCTCTTTTCGGCCTCTTTCTCGCGCGCCTCGGCTTCGCGCGCCAATAATTCCATCTCTCGCGCCGAATCTACGGCGGCGATGACCTTCTTATCGTCCTCGCGGGCGTTGATTTCCAATTCGACGATATGCGTTTTGGCCTCTTCAAGGGCGATCGAGGTCGATTCGGCGATGGCAGTCTTCTCGCCGAGGCTGCGGGCGGTGGATATCAACTCGGCTTCGAGGGCGAGCGAGTTAGACTCCGCGGCGACGGCCCTATCATCGATTTCACGATAGCCGGCCTCCAATTCAACGATTCGCCTTTCAGCTTTCTCGAGGGCGAGCGCGATCGTCACGGCCGTGGCGGCCTTTTCCTTGAGGTCGTAGATGAAGGTCTCCAATTCAACGATACGCGTTTCAGCAACCTCGACCGCGGCCTCGGCCGATTTCGTGATGGCGGCCCTCTCCTCGGCCTCGCGGTAGCTGTTCTCCAGGTAGGCGACGCGCCGTTCAGACTCTTCAAGGGAGATGGCCTTCACATGGAGATCATTGATGTTGGCTTCCAATTCGGCGATGTAGTTTTCGGCCTCCTCGAGAGCGCGAGAGGATGATTGAGACTGGGCTTTAGCGTCCTCCTTGATCCGGGAGAGCGCCGTTTCGGTCAGCCTGAGCGCCTCGTTTTCCTGTTTCAGCCTGGCCTTGGTCTCCGCCAGGGTCAGTTCCGTCTCGAGGCGCAACAGGTCCGCAGTCTGGGCGGCCGCGAGCCGCTGCTTATATTCCTCTTCTATCTCTTCGGCGCGTTGTTCGGCCACCCGTCGAAGCGCCTGCTCCTGTCTGAATTTGGCTTCGATCTGTTTGTATCTCTCCGTGGCCTCTCTCACTCTCTCCTCGGCCTCGCGGGCGCGAGCTATGATCTCGGCCCGCAACCTCTCCGACCCGGCTGGCAATATTTCTCCAATGTCGGAAAGGCCCTGTGGCTCCGTCCCTGATCCTTCCTGTGCGACCCTTTCCTGCGCGACCCTTTCCTGCGCGACCCTTTCCTGCGCGAGAGGATCAAGAGAAAAATGATCCTCGTTTTTCCGCGCGTACACATCGCTCATAAATCTATCGAATGGATGGATCGCAGAGGCGTTTGAGTTTTCAACTTCCGCCTCAGCGACCTTGTCTGTGGGCATCATTAGAAGTACTCCTGATTTTCGATTCGTTCGCCGGCGCCGATGGGCGCGGAATCTACGTTGCAAATCCCAATGGGCGCGCCGTATCGAATAGAGCGCGGGGGGCCATGGCGATGGACTTCATTGCTAGGCATTCGACGGTGGGGCGTCGGATAGTTTTTACCCAATCGATTCCAAGATAACATTATGATGAGATATAACATTAAACACAGAAACATCGGCCCAAGTCAACTTCTTTGCGCGAGGATTCTCCGTCCAATGTCATCCCTTGATCTGCCTGAAGGTGTTGCGGATGAAGCCTTGTTTGGGAGGCGTATATTGGCCGCTATCTTCGGCTTTGAGGATCGCGACGGCTTCCGCTACGATGGCGGCGAAGAACTGCCCGGCCATCATCTTCGCGGTGGATTGAACCATCCGCTGGCCCACGCCGGCGATCGTTCCGCCGACGCTGGTCTCGCCCGTGAAATTGACCAGAGTCTCTTCGCCCTGTTCGCTCAGATCAATTAAGCCCTCTCCTTTCAGGAATCCCGCTGATCCTTTGGCGTCAACGATCATCTTGTAACGCTCAGGCTCGCGCATATCTTCCAGTTTGATCGAACCAGTGAAGATCCCCTTGATCGAGCCGACGCCCGCCTTCAAAGTCATCTTGTAGGACCCGTCGCCAGCGTCTTCGAGCGTTTGGCATCCCGGCACACAGCGTCGCAGGATTTCTGGATCGATCATTAATTGATAGAGCAACTCGCGCGGCGCTTTGATCGTGTGAGACCCTTCGATTTTCATCCGGATCACCTCGTCGTTTGAGAAAAGTGTATTTGAAGCATGTCTGCGATGTGATTATACTTCGTTGCGGTCTTCAGCGGTACGGTACGGGGAGCGTAAGCGACCTGAATTTCGTTTAAGCGGTACGGTACGGGGAGCGTAAGCGACCTGAGTTTCGTTCAAATAGTCATTTGAACGAAACTCAGATCGCTTACGCCAATAGTTTACCCACAAGTCATGATCGCTACTGAGTCTAAAGGACTTCCAGTGATCAGCGGTGCGAAGCCGTTGGTGCAAGCAAAGGGCTTACTGACTTGTATACATACCAATGGTTTATGCTCCCCTTACCGTACCACTCACTCTCAGAAGACTATCGACACTGAAATCATGACTACATCTAACGTTTCTCCTTTTCCGCGAGGGATAGGGTTTTTTCTGGGCCTATTCTCTCTGATCATTTTTGTCGCTGTCCTTTCGACTTGTAAGAAGAAGGCCGACCCGGTAGGCGTCTGGAGTGGAACCATCCGGAACAATTCCGGCGAAGAGGTTGCATTCACACTCGAGGTCAAACGCGAGGGCGGTGGAATCGTCGGGGCGCTGGTCAACGGCGACGACCGGACGGTCTCGACGAACGGGTCTTTTGAGGGCGACACGCTCAAATTGCGTTACGACTTTTACGACGCCGAACTGACCGCGGTCATCGTCGGCGACGAGCTGGGCGGGGGCTTCACGCGACAATGGCGAAAACAGACCCTCGCGCGCAAGCTGCGAGCCAAACGCGTTGTCGGTTCCGACGATGCGGCGGGCGCCGCTTCAACCCAATCCAACTCGTCCTCTTCAAAGGGCGACATCAGCGGCGAATGGGTGATGCGCGTCGGCGAGGAGCCGAAGGTCAGTTTCTGGCGCGCGGCGTTCAAACAGCAAGGCTCGGGGACCAAAGGCACGATCATTCCTGTTTCGGGCGATTGGGGAGAGATGACCGGCTCTTTTGAAAACAACCAACTGACGCTAAATCGCTTTGACGGGATCAACTGCCGCGTTTTCAAAGCAACGTTAACGCCGAAGGGGGCGCTCGAAGGCTTCGTCGATTTCGGCCTCTTTGACCCGAAGCGTAAAGTCGTCGCCGAGCGCCTGACCAACGATAACAGGTCGAGCGTTGCAAGTCTGCCCGATCCGAACAACTACACGAAGATGAAGGACGCCGCCGAACCGTTCCGATTCAGCTTTCCAGATCCTGATGGTAAGACGGTCTCTTCGACCGACGAGCGGTTCAAAAACAAGGTCGTGATCGTTACGGTCACCGGCAGTTGGTGCCCGAACTGTTATGACGAAGCGCCGGTCTTGCAGGAGTTTTACGAACGCTACCGCGAGCGCGGTTTGGAAGTGGTCGCGCTCTCGTTCGAATACACTGGCGCCCCGGCGCGAGACGCCAAACAGGTCAAAGTCTTCGCCAAACGCCTCGGCGTCACCTATCCGATCTTGTACGCCGGTGGAATTGAAGACGCTGAAAAGAAGCTCTCGCAACTGGTCAATTTCGGCGCTTATCCGACGGCGATTTACATCGGGCGTGACGGTTTGGTGAAACACATTCACGCCGGTTTTGAAGGCAAAGCCACCGGCGAGCGGTTCACAAGGCTCAAGGCTGAAATGGGAGCGTTGATCGAGGACTTGCTTGAGCAAAAAGGAAAGAGAAGAGAATAAAAATGGGTCAAAAGCCTGATACGGCGCCACCTGCTGTCTGTTTGATAATCACGGGAGCGCTTAACGCTTCGCTCGGCTTGTATGGTATGGTCAGCGGGATTATACAGATAGGCAATCACGCTAACAGGCCGATTACGGGAAGTGAAGCGGAGAAATTCGGTTTTTATACGGGTCAATCCATAGTGCTGGTCGTTTTTCTGCTGAGCCTTGTCGCAGCGCCAGTAACCATTTACGGCGCCGTCAAGATGCTCAACGGGGCGAGCTACGATTGGGCGAAAGCCGCGTCCATTCTCGCGATCATTCCGTTCACGTCCTGCTGCTTTCTGATCGGGGCGCCAATCGGAATCTGGGCGCTGGTGGTTTTGAGCAAACCCGAAGTGAAGATGTATTTTGGTGGCGGCGGCGCGAATCATCCGCCGCCGCCACCAAAATACCATTCGTCAACCTAGTCGTTCATCCTGAAAATGACTTATAGGTTTTATGAGTCTTGTAAGTTCCACTCATGACGCTTCCAAGGAGAAAAACCATGTCAGACAGAATCAATCGCCGAGAGTTTATCAAGCGCAGCGCGGCGACTGGCGCCGGAGCGGGCTTGACGCTGGGGAGGAGCCGCCGCGCCGGCGCCGTGTTCGACAACACCGACAGTCCGAACGGGCGCGTCGCGCTCGGCTTCATTGGGACCGGCGCGCGAGCGCACCAGGTCCTCGATGACGTGATGAAGGTTCCGGGTTTCGAGGTTGTCGCGCTCTGCGACGCGTACAAAGGGCGCCTCGACCACGCCGCCGAGATAACCAAGGGCCGGGCGAAAACTTTCAAAGACCACCGCGAATTGCTGGCCGCGCCGGGCGTCGACGCCGTCTATATCGGCACGCCTGATCACTTGCACAAGCAGCATGTCATCGCCGCGCTCGAAGCGGGCAAGGACGTCTACGTCGAAAAGCCGCTCACATACACGGTTGACGATGGTGTCGTGATCATCGGGGCGGTCAATAAGACCGGCCGCATCCTGCAAGTCGGCAGCCAGAACATCAGCTCTCCCGCTCAGATCAAGGCCAGGGAGATCGTCGCCTCGGGACGCCTGGGCCAGATCACGATGATCCGCGCGACGGTCAATCGCAACACCGCCGGCGGCGCGTGGATCTATCCGATCCCGCCGGACGCCAGCCCGGAAACGGTCAACTGGGAAATGTTTTTAGGCCCGGCCGCGAAGCGGCCGTTCAGTTTGGAGAGATTCTTCCGCTGGCGTTGTTACGAAGACTATTCCGGCGGAATGGCCACTGACCTGTTCGTTCACGTGATGACGACGATCCATTTCGTAATGGGCGCGCAGGCGCCGGAAATGGTCACGGCCGCCGGTTCGCTCTATCGCTGGAAAGATTCGCGCGACGTGCCCGACACGCTCGACGCGATTATGCAATACCCAGAAGGCTTTACCGTCAACCTGAGCGGCACTTTCAACAATCAATCGGCCGGCGAGCGCGGTATCCAGATTCTCGGCACGAAGGGGACGCTGACGCTGGGCCGCGACCTCGTCTTCACGCCCGACAACCCGATCGAAGACAACGGCTGGATCGTGGACTCATGGCCGAGTGAATTGCAGAAGGCTTATTACAATGACCCGAAAGTGATCGCCGCCGAGATGCCGCAGCGCTGGGACCCGAAAGTCGTCGATGGCGAAGAGCGCTGGAGCGGCGTCGGCCGCAACTCTGTGATGTTGCACTTCGAGAACTTCCAGAAAGCGATCCGTGAGCGCAAGCAACCGGTCGAAGACGTTTACGCCGGCCACCGCGCCGCCGCCGTCGCGCACATGGTCAATTGGTCGGCGAAGAATAAGAAGCCTGTCTTCTGGGATCGCTCGCGCGACAACGTCAAGGCTTGAAGATTGCTGATTGCGGAGATCAGCCACAGAGAACACAGAGGGCACAGAGAAATAATTGATTCCATCTGTGCCCTCTGTGTTCTCTGTGGCTGACAGTTTTCGATCCTCGACAGGGAATCACCGGTTGCCCAGACGGATGACGACTCCGACCGAGTACCGGAAGTTGTTCAACCCTTCACCCCCGGCTCTGGCGCCCAGGTAATCTAATTGAGCGAGGCGAATTGCGAGATTGTTATGTACTTTGACATCGAACCCGCCTCCCAGCGCGTATGCGAACGCATAGCCTACCCCATTATTCGACAAGCCAGGGCCCGAAGCGTCGGCGGTGGCGCGCGCCGCGCCAAACAATGCGTGAACAAACGGCTCCGCCTTCCCTCTGTGAAGAGTAACGCGTGGACCGAACAGGAGGGTTAACACGCTGACATTGCCGCTGAGATTGCCCAGGACCGGGACGCTGACCGATTGAGACGTGGTGTACCGGCTGACTTCGCTAACGATGCCGACGTGTCTGGCGAAGTTCCCGGCGAACGACACATTGAATCCATGCGTGTCGATGGCGCCAAGATCAGTACCGGCGGGAACACCGCTGAGATTATTACCCAGATTGAGTCGCAGAAACGAATATCCGCCAAAAATCTCGACTTTAGGAGCCACCTCCTGCGCTGACGCCGCCAATGGCAAACAAAGAACCACCAGTGAGGCCAAGAACGATAATTTCTTCATAGATTCTCCTCCGAAAGGTTGTGATGGGGGCGAGCGTTTCAAAACCAGGGGGCTTGATTGGCGCAAAGGCTAAGCCGGAAGGGGAGCGCGTACAGTCACGGTTGTGGCGATTTTTCGGGATTTACAACGTCAGCCGGTAATGAAAGGCTTGACAGCCACTTTTCCCCAACCGATTATGCCTGAAACTTCTTCAATGTAAAACCGACGGAGGCTTAACGATGAAGAGAATCGCCCTGTGCATTCTCGCGCTCTCGTTCGTGTGGACGATTGTCCCGTCCGCGCGCGCGCAAGAATCGAAAACGCTCGACGACTTCAAACGCGAGGCGGTAGTCGAAGTAGACAAATTGCAGAAGCTGATACAGGAAATGGTGGATAGCATCTTCAGCTTCGCCGAGTTGGGTTTCCAAGAATACGAGACCAGCAAATACGTCACCGGCATACTAGAAAAGAACGGGTTCAAAGTGGAGCGCGGCGTCGCGGACGTCCCGACGGCGTGGGTGGCGAGTTACGGCTCTGGCAAACCTGTCATCGGCTTTATAACCGACATCGATTGCATCCCGCGCGCTTCGCAGAAACCGGGCGTCGCCTATCACGACCCCATCATCCAGGACGCGCCCGGTCATGGCGAGGGGCACAATTCCGGCCAGGCCGTGAACGTCGCCGCCGCGATTGTCCTGAAGCAGATGATGGAAAAGTACAAACTGCCGGGCACGCTCAAACTCTATCCGGGCGTGGCCGAAGAACTGGTGGCGACCAAGGCGTTCTTTGTTCGCGCGGGATTGTTCAAAGACGTAGACATCATGCTCGGCTGCCACGTGGACAACGATTTCGCCACGACCTGGGGGCAGCCCGAACGCAACAGCGGATTGGTTTCGGTCCAGTATTTCTTCCACGGCAGGGCGGCGCACGCGGCGGGATCGCCCTGGTCAGGGCGCAGCGCGCTCGATGCGGTCGAGTTGATGGACATCGGCTGGAATTTCCGGCGCGAGCACCTGCGATTGCAACAGCGCTCACATTACGTCATCCCGAACGGCGGCGATCAGCCGAACGTCGTGCCGTCCGAGGCGAGCGTCTGGTATTACTTCCGCGAACTCGATTACCCGAAGATCAAGGAGCTTTACGAACTCGGTAACAAGATGGCGCAAGCCGCCGCGATGATGACCGATACCACGTTCACTCAGCGCATCGTCGGATCCGCGTGGCCTAACCATTTCAATAAGGTTGTCGCCGAGGTTCAGAGCAAAAATATCGAAGCCGTCGGCATGCCGCAATGGAGTGAGGCCGATCAGACTCTGGCGAAGGCCCTGCAGACCGAGATCAAAGCGAAAGTCGAAGGGTTGAAGACGAAGCCGAAAAGTCTTGACGGGCCGAAAGAGGTCGTGATGGGCGGCGGCTCGGACGACGTCGGCGACATTTCCTGGAACCTCCCAATGGTCTATTTGCGCTACCCGGCCAACATCCCTAACCTGCCGGGCCACAGTTGGGAGAACGCCGTCGCCATGGCCACGCCGATCGCCCACAAAGGCTCGACCGCCGGCGCCAAGGTCCAGGCCATGACCGCGCTCGATTTCATGTTGAAACCCGAACTGGTGAAGCAGGCCTGGGATTATTTCAATAACATCCAGACCAAAGAGATCAAATATCAGCCGTTGATCAATCCGTCGGACCAACCTGCAACCGAATTGAATAAAGAGAAGATGGAACAATTCGCGCCGCAGTTGAAGAAGTACCACTACGATCCGGCAAGATACAAAACCTACCTGGAGCAATTGGGTATTCAGTATCCGACTGTTAGAAAGTAGACGTTCGCAAACGCGCCTGATAATTCATTGCTGCGATGTTTCGCCTCAAGGATGGGGCAAAATGTCGCAGCTTTCATTTTTCGGGAGCTATGGGCGCCAGAAGTTTGTGTTGACTTGAATTACATATTTAATGCCTCGATGATCAAATATTTACGAAAATCTGAAACCACCCTCCAAAATACTATAACTTGGCGCCTCGTGATTCGTCCTTACATGATCTAAATTCATTGGATGATGCGCTTAGCATATTTTTTGTTTTCTCGGCCTATCAGGAACGTGACTTGCAAGCTGGCGGATGAGAAGCAAATCCAAAAAAATATGTCAGGCTTCGATATTTAATTAACTCCTTGCATATCAAATCGAAGCGAACGCAATTCTGACAAAAATCAGCTCAAGCAACTAAAACATCTGCCAACAGAATTCTTCACGGAGGATATTTATGACAAGGATAATCAGGTTTTTCACCCTGTCGCTCGCATTAATGGCCGGAGCGTTTTCGCTGGCCAACGCGCAGGCGACTTCGGGGTCGATTTCAGGCGTTGTGACCGATGAACGTCAAAGCGCGATTTCGAACGCAACGGTGACTGCTCGCAACGTCGGCACTAACGAATCCCGCGTCACGACGGTCGATAGCGAAGGGCGTTACCGCTTTTCGAACCTGCAAGTCGGCAATTACGAGATCACCGTCCAAGCGAACGGATTCGCGAAGCTGGTTCGTTCCGGCGTCGAGCTTCTGCTTAACCAGGACGCTGTCGTGAACGCCGTCTTAAAGCCAAGCGCGGTGGAGGAGGTTATTACAGTCGCCGAGAACGCGTCGTTGTTGAATACGAGCAACGCCGAAGTCAGTACGCGTTTCGACACCAAGCGGTTGTCGGAATTGCCGTTGGCGCCTAACCGCAACGTGCTGAACGCGGCGTTATCGGCGGCCGGCGTCAGCCAACTTGGCAGCGGCCAGACCAGTTTCGCGCAAGGCATGAATTTCTCGGTCAACGGCATGCGCCTGCGCTCGAACAACTTCATGTTCGACGGCCAGGACAGCAATGATCCCAGCGTCTCCGGCTCGCAGCAGCCGATCAACAACCCGGACGTGGTGCAGGAACTTCGCCTGGTGACTAACCAATTCGCGGCGGAATACGGCCGCGCCGCCGGCTCGGTAGTCAACGTCATCACCAAGGCGGGAACAAACAGGTTCCACGGCTCGGCCTTCTTGTTCAATAACAACGAAGTCTTCAACGCCCGCAGTAATCAGGACAAGTCAGCCGGATTCACCGACGCGCCGCGCCGCAATGAGAACCAGTTCGGCGGCACGATCGGAGGACCGATCAGAAAGGACAAGACATTCTTCTTCGGCTCGTATCAACGCTGGACGGATCGCCAACTGGGGGCCGGCTTCACGATCAGCGGCGCCCCGACAGACGCCGGTCGCCAGATTCTGCAACAGCAGGTGGGCAGCCGTCCTCAGGTCGCGGCGTTGTTGAAATTCCTGCCCGCGGCGCAGACGGCCAACGGCGCCACAGCGCTTTTCTCGCCGAACGCCAGCGATAACTGCAATCCTGTAGCGCCAGACGCGAACACACCTGCCCCGCCGCCCGACCCGGGCTGCATCGCCGTGCCGCTGGGATCGTTGACCGGCGCGAACCCGATTGTGTTCAACAACAATCAATGGAGCGTGCGCATCGATCATCGCTTCAGCGATAGGACCCAGATCAATGGTCGTTACTTCATTAACGATCAAAACAGCGTCGGTGACGGTCAAGCCACGCCGCAAGGTCTGGGGAATGTCGCCCCGTCTCGCAACCAGTCGGCCAACATCGGCCTGGTCAGCGTTCTGTCAGGGGCGCTGGTCAACGAAGCGCGCATCGCCTATCAGCGGTTCGGCTCCACGACCAATGCGCTGGACCCGACATCACAGGCGATTCCGTCCATCGAAATCAACCAGCTCGGCTTGATCGGATTCAACGCCGCCGCTTCGCGCACGGCGATCGGTCTGGCGGTCAACTTGCCGCAGTTTCGCTTCAACAACACTTATCAGATTATTGATAACCTCTCTTTGACGAAGGGAAGCCATGCGTCGAAATTCGGCATTGATTTTCGCCGGATACAGGTCAAGAGCTTTTTCTTCCCGACGATCCGCGGCCGTCTGGCTTACCAAAACCTCGAAACATTCGTTGACGACGTAGCGATTTCGTCGGCCATCAACAGGCCGGTGCCGGGCGGACAAACGCTTCAGTATTACAACTGGTACGACCTGTTTTTCTATGCGCAGGACGAATGGAAGATTACGCCGAATTTCGCGTTGACCTACGGCCTGCGTTACGAAACTCCGGGCAACTCGATTGATTCGCTCGTTCCGTTCAGCGATATGATCGTCGCGGCCAACGGCAATAACCCGAACTTTGCTTTCACGCCCGTGCCGAAACGCGACCTGAACAACTTCCAGCCTCGCATAGGATTCAACTGGAATCCGCGCACAGGCGGCGAAGGGATAATCGGCCGGTTGACCGGGGGCGACAAACTGGTGGTGCGCGGCGGTTATTCGCGCACTAACGATTATGGGTTCATCAACATCAACCTTAACATCGCCAGCGCCTTCCCGTTTGTGGCGGCGCTCAACCCCTCGCTGACCAACGCATATACGAGCTTACAAACGGCGCAGTTCAATCCGTCCACTAATCCGCTAACTGTCGCTCGCACGATCGTGGGCGCCGATTTCCGGGCGCCGTACGCCGATCAATACAGTCTGGAAATTCAGCGTGAACTTGGTAAGGACTGGGTGATGCGCGTCGGTTATGTAGGCACAAAGGGCACGGCCCTGTTCCAGACGGTTGACGGCAATCCGCGTCAGCCGTCGACGGCGGCGTTTGATTCGAAGGCTCCCCTGGGAACACCTGCGAATCCGTTTCGCGTTGATCCGACGCGCGGCGTCATACGCTTGCGCTGCAATTGCGCCTCGTCAATTTACCATTCGCTGCAGACCAGTCTGGAGAAGCGCTTGAGCCGGAACTTCAGCGCCGGTTTTCATTACACCTGGAGCTCTTTCATCGACGACGCTTCGGAGATCTTCAATCCGCAGCCGCAAGGCGAAATCGCCGTGCCGCAGGATTCGTTCAACCGGAGCGCCGACCGCGCGCGTTCGAGTTACGACCGCCCGCATCGCTTCACGGGCAACGCCGTCTATGGAATCCCATTCTTTAGCGAGCAGAGTGGACTGGCCGGACACTTTCTGGGCGGATGGCAAGTCAATGCGCTCTTCACGTTGCAGAGCGGGACGCCGTTCACCGTGCTCAACGGCGCTGATCCGACGGGAGCGCTGAATGGCATTGACTCGCTGGTCGGCAACGCGATTCGTCCCAACCTGAACACAAATCTCGATCTGTCGAACATGAACATCATCGATATTTTGCGGGCGGGTGGCGCATCGCTCTTCTCACCGCTGCCGAAGTCGGGCGTTCGCGTGGGCAACCTTGGCCGCAACACGCTGCGCGGCGACGGCATCGCTAACATAGATTTCGGCATCATCAAAAACACGAAGATCGTCGAAGGCCAAAACGTGCAATTCCGCGCCGAGTTCTACAACGCCACCAACACGCGCAACTTCGGCACGCCGAACACGTTCGTCAACGCCGGCGCCAACTTCCTCAACCAGTGGGCGACCAACGGCGGCAACCGCCGCATCGTGATGGCGCTGCGCTATACGTTCTAAAACGGACGATTAACCAGACCTGAAAATTTGAGGGCTGAAGGTCCGAGAACCTTCAGCCCTCTTTTTATTACGCGGATGACCAGAAGAATCGTTCGACCGCGAAGATCAATCAGCCGCCGTCGGCTCGCTGACCATCCCGGCTCGACGGGCTTTGGCGCTGCGCCGTAATTTCTTCTGCAGCGAATCGAGGTAGATGTACATGATCGGCGTGATGTAGAGCGTCAGGAGTTGAGAGACCATCAGGCCCCCGACCACCGCCAATCCCAGCGGTCTGCGCGCTTCCGACCCCGCGCCGAATCCCAGCGCGATTGGCAGCGTTCCCAGCAGCGCCGCCATAGTCGTCATCATAATCGGTCGGAAGCGCAGCAGACAGCCCTCGTAAATCGCCTCGGACGCGCTCTTGCCTTCTTTGCGCTGCGCCTCCAGCGCGAAGTCAATCATCATAATTGCGTTTTTCTTGACGATGCCGATTAACATGATCAGGCCGACGAACGCATAGATGTTCAAATCGGTTTTGAAGAGCATGAGCGTCAGCAGCGCCCCGAAGCCCGCCGAAGGCAACCCGGACAGGATTGTGATCGGGTGGATGAAGCTCTCGTAGAGGACGCCGAGCACGATATAAATGACCAGGATCGCAACGGCCAGCAGCAGCCATAAGCCCTTCAACGACGATTGGAAGGCCTGCGCCGTGCCTTGGAAGCTCGTCGAGAGCGTCGCGGGCAGTCGCATCTCGTTTTTGATGTTTTGAATCTGGCTGACCGCGTCGCCGAGCGCAATGCCGGGTTTGAGATTGAACGAGATGGTCACCGCCGGGAGCTGGCCTGAGTGCGCGACAGTCAAAGGCCCCACTGTGCGCCGCAACTGCGCGACCGTGTTCAATGGGATTTGTTTCCCGTTGCTTGACTTGACGTAGAGCAGCGAGAGCGCCGCAGGGTCAGTCTGATACTTGTTTTCCAACTCCATGATCACGTAATACTGATTCGTCGGAGTGTAGATCGACGATATTTGCCGCTGCCCGTAGGAGTTGTATAACGTGTTTTCGATTTGATCCGCAGTCACGTTCAGCGCCAGCGCCTTGTCGCGGTCGATGTCGACCACGATCTGAGGGCTGGTGATCAGCAGGTCGGTCGTCACATCCTGCAAGTCCGGCAATTGCTTCATGCGAGCCTCCATCTTCGGCGCCCATTCGTAAAGCTCCTTGATGTCGGAATCCTGCAGCGTGAATTGATAAAGACTCTTGGAAAACGAACCGCCGAGGCGGATAGACGGCGGGTTTTGCAGATATGCATTAATCCCGGGAATCGCGGCCAGTTTCGGCCGTAACTCCTGAATCACCTGGTCCGAACTCAGCTTGCGCTGCGAGCGGGGCTTCAACCGGATATAGAAGCGTCCCGCGTTGCCGGTCGAGTTCGGACCGCCGGCGCCGACCGATGAACTGAAAGCTTCGACGTTGGGGTCTTTGCTGATGATCTCGGCGGCCTGGCGCTGGTGTCTGACCATCCCGTCGAACGAAACGTCCTGCGCCGCTTCTGTGGAGCCGTAGATCTGATTCGTGTCTTCGCTCGGGATGAAGCCCATCGGAATCTTTGTGAACATGTAGATCGTGGCGGCGAAGACCAGAGCCGACACGAGAGTGGTGAGCGCATGATGTTTCATCACCCGTTTGAGCGTCCAATCGTAGGTGTTGAGCATCCCGCCGAAGAACCGTTCCATCACATTGTAGAAGCGCCCGTGCTTCTCTTCGGCGGGCGGGCGCAGGTAGCGGCTGCAGAGCATCGGCGTGAGCGTGAGCGAGACGAATCCGGAGACGAGGATCGCCGCGCCGATAGTCATGGCGAATTCGTGCAGCAGGCGTCCCAGGATGCCGCCCATGAACAACACCGGGATGAACACCGCCGCAAGCGAGATGGTCATCGACAGAATCGTAAAGCCGATCTCTTTAGCGCCGTTAAGCGCCGCCTCGAACGGCCGCTCGCCCATCTCCATGTGCCTGACGATGTTCTCCAACATCACGATCGCGTCGTCCACCACGAAGCCGACCGACAGCGTCAGCGCCATCAGGCTGAGGTTGTTCATGCTGTAACCCAGCAGGTACATCGCCGCGAATGTGCCGAAGATCGAGAGCGGCACGGCGAGGCTGGGGATGATCGTGGCCGACAGGTTGCGCAGGAAAAGGAAGATCACCAGAATGACCAGGGCGACGGTCAGCGCAAGCGTGAACTTAACGTCTGCGATCGAATCGCGAATGGCCATCGAACGGTCGATCATTACCTCCAGGTTGACCGCAGCCGGCATCTGCGCGCGGAAGGACGGCAGCAATTGTTTGATGTTATCCACGACCTCGACCGTGTTGGTGCCGGGCTGACGTTGAATCGAGAGGACGATGGAGCGCGTGTTATTGAACCAGCCCGCCACTTTATCATTCTCAACGCTGTCAATGACTTTACCAAGCTCTTCCAGCCGGACGGGCGAGCCGTTGCGATACGCCACGATGATCGGGCGGTAAGCCTCGGCGGTGGTGAGCTGCCCGGTGGCCTGCACGGTGAAGGCCTTGTCAGGGCCGTAAAGCGTGCCGGTCGGCAAATTGACGTTCGCCTTCTGCACGGCGTCTTGCGCTTCCTCGATGCCGACCCCCCGCGTGGCCAGCGCGTTCGGGTCCAATTGCACGCGCACAGCGTATTTCTGCGCGCCTTGCACCTGCACCTGCGCCACGCCGCTGACCATCGAGATGCGCTGCGCGATCATCGTCTCGGCGTATTCGTCCACGGTCGAGAGCGGCAGCGTCGGCGAAGTCAGCACAAGAAAGAGGATCGGCGAATCCGCCGGATTGACTTTCTGGAACGACGGCGGGGTGGGCATGCCCTGCGGCAATTGCCGTTGCGCTTTGGAGATGGCGGATTGCACGTCTTGCGCCGCAGCGTCAATGTTGCGGTCGAGACTGAATTGAAGGGTGATCTGCACGCTGCCGAGCGAACTGGTCGAGGTCATGTTGTCCACGCCGGCGATGGTCGAGAACTGCTTCTCGAGCGGCGTAGCGACAGACGCGGCCATCGTCTCAGGGTTTGCCCCGGGCAGCGAGGCCGAGACCGAGATCGTCGGGAAATCGACGTTCGGCAGATCGTTTATGGGAAGCAAGCGGTAGCCCATAATGCCGAAAATCAAAATGGCCGACATAATGAGCGCCGTGGCTATGGGACGACGTATGAATGGCTCAGCGATGTTCATTAACTACCTCCTTCGCCCGCTTGCTCCATAGCGCCAGGTTTCTGATTGGCTTCTCTATTCCTGATCTTCACTTTCGCGCCGGGAACTAGTCGCAACTGGCCATCGGTGACCACAACCTCACCGGGTTTGACGCCGCTTTCAATGACGCTGTCGTCCGCGACCGTGTGCGCGACAACCACGGGGCGCATCTCGACCGTCTGATCGGGTTTGACCACGAAGACGTATTGGCCCTGCTGGCCGGTCTGGATCGCCTGGGCCGGCGTGACGGTCGCGCCGGCCCGCGTGGTCAGCGTCATAGTGACGTTGACGAATTGACCGGGCCAAAGCCGCCGTTCCTTGTTGGAGAAAGTGGCTTTGAGCTTGATCGTGCCGGTCGTGTTATCGACCGCGTTATCCACAAAGTCCACCTCTCCGATCTCAGGATGCGCGGCGTCGTTCGGCTGGCTCACCCGCGCTTTGAGTTTGCCCTTCGCCATGTAGTTTCTGATTTCAGGCAACTGTCTTTCGGGCGCTGAGAAGGTGACGCGGATCGGGTTTACTTGGTTGATCACGATCAGAGGCGTCGTATCGTCGGCTTTGACGAGATTGCCCTGGTGGATGACCAGGCTGCCGGTGCGACCGTCAATCGGCGCGCGCACGGTGGTGAAGCTGAGTTGCAGCCGGGCGCTCTGCACGGCCGCCCTGTCGGCTTCGATGGCTTTCCGCGTCGTCTCCACATTCGCTTTGTCGGCCCGCACGCTTTCGACGAGCGCGTCGGCGTTGGTGCGAATCTGCTCGTACTGATCGCGCGAGACGACGCCGCTGTCGAGCAAGTTGGAGTAACGTTCCGCCTGCGTCGAGGCGGTCTTGGATTGCGCCTCGTCGCGGGCGAGGTTGGCCTCCGCCTGTTTCTCCAGCGCCGCGGATTTGGCCAGGTTCGCCTCCGCCTGGCTCAAAGCGGTCTCGAACGGGCGAGGGTCTATCGTGAAGAGCGTGTCGCCCTTTTTCACGAACTGGCCCTCAGTGAAATGCGCCTTTGTCAATTCGCCGCCGACCTGCGATTTGACGGCCACTACGGAGTAGGCCTCGACCGCGCCGATAACTCGCAATTCGAGCGGGACGTCTTTTTGCATAACGACCCCGGTGAGGACCGGCACGCCATCCGACCTGCCCCCCGATCTTGAGGCCGCCTGCTCGGCTTTGCCCGAGGAGCAGGCGTTCAACGAGAGCGAGGCGAGCGCAAACGCTACGAGGAAACACGCTGGCATGTGTATGAAGTTAGACGCTTTCTTGACCATCGGCCCCGTAGGGCGCTTTATATTCATATATTTTCTTCTCCTGCTTGATTCTGGGGGGCGGGAGCGCGTCAACGCGCGCGCCGCGAATCCACTGCCTTCCGCGCTCCGTCTAAGAAGATCTCGACGAAGTAATCGGCCATCTGCCTGTTTGAAACCTTCACGTCATCATATGGATAAAGCGCGACGACCTGGGCGTGGTGCGCGACCATGCCCAGGAAGACGCGGGAGCTGGCGACCGGGTCGAGCTGACGGAAGGCCCCATCCGCTATCCGCTGCTTGATGTAGGCGCGAACGTGAGCGCGAACCTGGCGCGACATTGTTTTGTAAAACATCCTGGACAGGTCGTGGCCTTCGAGCGCGCTGAAAAGAAGCAGGCGGATCAGGCTCGGATCTTTGGAGTAAAGGTCGAGCAGATCGAAAGCCAGCTCCCTGAAATATGCCCTGTCATCCTTGCGCCCGGCGGCGTCTTGCAGCCGCCCCCGGATTCGCTCCGCCGCTTGTTTGAGTTTGTGATCGAGAATCGCAGAATAAATCGCCTCTTTGCTGGGGAAATGGCGGAAGATGATCGCCTGACTGATCCCCGCGCGGTCGGCGATCTCTTTGGTCGTCGCGCCGTTGAAGCCTCTTTGTGAGAATAGCTCCGAAGCTATGTCGACGATCTGCTGTCGCCGGTCCTCGCCGCGCATTCGCGGCGAAACGGATTTAGTGGTCGCTATCAACCTCGGTTTCTCCTTAATAGAAGTTAGTAAGCAGTCACTTACAGTTTACTCAAAAGCGCGCAAAAGTGAAGCGATCTGGAAAGCAGATACGGATAGGAGTGGAAAGCGGATACGAAGATTATGGGCGGCGGGCTTCTGAGAAGTGAAAACTGCGTTTCCAATCGCCAATTATTTTACAGGCTGGGGCCACTGCCCATTGCCCATTGCCCATTGTCTGGCAGGTAGAAGGCATTAATCGGCTGTTCGGCGCGACCAGATTACTCCTGCAAGACAATTGGCGATTGGCAATGGGTAATGGGCAATAGTTTTGATCAGGGATTTCGATCCGTTTTTTTGGTGATTTTGGTCAACAGTTTCAAAATCTCTATGCAGTCAGTAAGTATTGAGTCATGTTCTCTGTCATCCAGAAATCCGCCGTCATGCAGAAGGTCCAACCAGAATTCGGTGGCGGAGGCGTTTCTTAGCGCGACGCCCATCTCGCTGGCGAAGACGGATCTCGATTCCGCCTCTTGCGCCGATTTGATGCGTTCGCCGATCGCAGTCCCGCGGGACAGGAGCGACTTGCTCATCACGAATTCTTTCTTTTCCTCGGTCAGATACTTGTAAAGCTTCACGATTCTGAGCGCGAAGTTGTAGGATTTCTCGAGGACGATATTTTCACTCATTAATCCTCTTTCAACCGGACAGCAGGTTCGCAGCCGCCTCGTCGACCATCCATAGCAGCGCCCCGCGAGAAGGTTGGATCAATTGGCTAGGGTATTGCTCGGGGTTGCGCGGGCCTTCGATCACTTCTTTCAATGCGGGAGCTTTATCCGGGCCCGCGACGAGGAAGATTATGTTGCGCGCCCTGTTGATCGAGTCGGCGGTCAGCGTGATTCGCCAGGATTGAAACTTCTCGACGAAGTTGGCTACTGCGATGCGGTCGCCCGCTCGCAGGGCTGCCGTCCCCGGAAAGAGCGAGGCCGTATGTCCATCGGGGCCCATTCCCAGGAAGACGAGGTCCAGGCCAGGCGGCTCTTCGCCGAAGAATGTTCGCACGGTGTCGGAATAACTGGCCGCGGCGCGGTCATGATCTTCGTCTTCCGCCGGAATACGAAAGATGTTTTCGCGCGGGATCTGAACCTTCGACAGCAAGGTTTCATTGGCCATTCGATAATTGCTGTCCTGGTGGTCGGGCGGGACGCATCGTTCATCTCCCCAGAAAAAATAGATCGAACGCCAGGGCAGAGAATCGGCGTATGGCTTTTCGGCAAGGATTTGGAACTTGGCTTTCGGCGTTGATCCGCCTGAGAGCGCGGCGGTGAAGCGTCCGGCGTTGTTCGTAAAGACCTCGGCCAGTTCGGCGAATCGGCGCGCCGCCTCGCGCGCCAGTTCCGCCGCGTCGGAGCAGATCAAGATCTCGTAATTTGATTTTCGTATAGTTCTCATCGCGTTTAGGCTTTGCCAATAGGAAAAGACGTCCGGACAATTTCGAGCAGCGTCTTCAGACCGGCGGCGATGTCGGCGCCCAGGTGAACGCGGATCGCGCGGCGGTCGCGGCTGGCCAGCGATTGAAAATCGCCGAGCGCCTGAGCCTGTTTCAACACGCCGAATGTGAACGGCTCGCCGACGATCGGAGCGTCTTTTAAATCGTCAGCGGTGATCTGAATGAAGACTCCACTCGAATCACCGCCCTTGTGCAACTGTCCGGTCGAGTGCAGGAAACGCGGCCCGTAACCGGTCGTCGTCGCCACGCGCAGCGCGTCGCGCAGATGCGTGCGGACGGCTTGAATCAACGTTTCGTTTTCATCGGTTTCCCGGATGTAATCGAGCATCGCGATGTAATCGCCCGGCTTGACGCGTTTCAAATGCGCGGCGATGAAAGCTTCGACCGTTTTGTTTTTGCCGAGCGCCTGGATAGTCTCGTCGTCGCAGTAGACTCTCAACCCGCTACCTTCGACGGCCAGCGTCTGTTCGGGCAGATGGCCATCGCGCTTGAAATCTTCGAGCAGCAGTTTGGTATTGTCTTTCGACTCCTGCACGTTGGGTTGATCGAAAGGGTTGATGCCCAGCACGGCGCCGGCGATCGCCGTCGCCATCTCCCAAATGTAAAACTCTTCGCCAAGGTCGAGCGTGTCGTTCATCACGCGGCGAACGACGGGGTGACCGGCGGCTTCAATCGCGCGCAATCTGTTCTCGGCCTCCGGGTCGATCATCCCGACGGCGATGTGGATGAACAGGCGGTCGTCGCCATACGCATCGGGGCTCATGAGCGCCTCGCCCGCGACGGGCAGAATGCCTTTGCCCTCCTTGCCCGTGCTCTCGGCGACCAGTTGTTCGATCCACAAACCGAGCGACGAAATTTCTGGATCGGTCGAAAGCGTCAGTTTGTTGCGCCCCGCGGCGGCCAGCGAGCCGATGATCGCGCCCAATCGCGCCGCCGGATTGTCGGCGGCCGGCACCGCCGGCGCGCAGGCGTGCATGGCGCGTTCGGCGCGATCCAGCAATGTTTTGATGTCGAGTCCCTGCAGCGCCGCCGGAACCATCCCGAAATACGAGAGGGCCGAATAACGCCCGCCGATGTCCGCCGGATTCAAAAATATCCGGCGGAATTTGTCGCCGGTCGCCATAGCTTCCATCAACGTGCTGGGATCTGTAATGGCCAGGAAGTTCTCTCCCGCGTGGTCGCCTTTCACCTTGCGCATTTCATTGATGAAGTATTTATAGAACATCAACGGCTCGATGGTCGTCCCCGATTTGCTGGCGACGACGAAGACCGTACGCGGCAGATCGACTTCCGATGCAAAACCCAGGATGGTCGCCGGGTCGGTGCTGTCAAGCACATGCAGCTCGGGGTAGCCGGGAATCTTGCCGAATGTACGGCGGAAGACCTCGGTGCAGAGGCTGCTGCCGCCCATTCCGAGCAGCGCCACGTCTTTGAATCCTCCTTCGCGGATGCGCGCGCTGAAGGCCGCGAGCTCGTCCGCCGCCTCGTACAATTGATCGGGCACGGTCACCCAGCCGAGCGAGTTTTTGATGACCTTCTGATGACTCTCTTCCTGCTTCCACAACGACGCGTCTTTGCGACAGATTTTGCGCGTCCATTGTTCGCTCTCCGCGCGTTTGATGATCGCCTGGACGTCCGCTTCATATCGGCCCAGGTTGGCCTCCATTCTGTCGAGCAGGCCGCTGGTCAGCGCGGCCCGCTTCGACGTGATGCTCTCCATCAGGCTTTCGAACGAATCGGCGAAGGCTTTGACGCCGTCGTCCTGCAGCTTCTGGCAGACCTGTTCGAGATCGATGCCGACCTCGGCCAGCGTCGCGAGCGTCTTCTTTGCTTCGTCCAGATTCTCTTCGATGGTCAGACGGACCTTGCCGTGATCGCGGAAGGCGGTGAATGTCGCGGGCGGAAGAGTGTTGACGGTGTCAGGACCGATCAGGCTCTCGACGTAGAGCACGTCGCTGTAGTTCGGATTCTTCGTGCCGGTGCTAGCCCAGAGCGGGCGCTGAACGCGCGCGCCCTTCGCCTTCAGCTTTGAGAAGCGTTCGCTCGAAAAGATTTCCTTGAACCGCTGGTACTGCATCTTCGCGTTCGCAATCGCGGCCTTGCCGAGAAGGGAGGAGAGAGTGGCCTTTTCGTTCTCCTCATCCGACTTGCGGATGCGGGCTTCAAGTTGGCCATCGACGGCCGTGTCGATGCGACTGACGAAGACGCTGGCCACCGACGCCACGTGGTCTATCGGATGTCCGGCGGCGGCGCGTTGTTCCAGGCCGCTGATGTACGCCTCGGCGACCTCCTCGTAATTTTCTATCGCGAAGATCATCGTGACGTTGATGTTGATCCCGGCGGCGATGCATTCGCGGATGGCGGGGAGGCCTTCGGGCGTGGCGGGAATCTTGATCATCACGTTCGGGCGATCGAGCTTAGCCCACAACCGTTTTGCTTCGGCGATTGTGCCTTCGGTGTCGCGCGCCAGCAGCGGAGAGACTTCCAGGCTGACGTAACCGTCGAGTTTGTCGGTGCGCGCATATACGGGCTTGAAAAGGTCGGCGGCGCGTTGGATGTCCTCGACGACCAGGGCCTCGTAAATCTCGTCGGCGCTCTTGCCCTCGGAAACCAGACGGCGCATAGCCTCGTCGTAATCGGTGCTCCCCGTGATGGCCTTCTCGAAGATCGTCGGGTTCGATGTCACGCCGCGCAGACCGTCGCCCTCGACCTTCTGGCCCAGCGTCGAGGTCACTCCCGAAGGCAGCGCGCCGATCT